>CAZKUN010000034.1:29351-40704 GCA_964555935.1 uncultured Armatimonadia bacterium
CCGCGTGTAGATGACCCGCCCGTCGTCCATGACCGATGGCAAGTAGTCGGGCTCATTGTTGGCCGAGACGAGGTAGACGTTCTCGCCATCGCTGTCGCAGCGAGCCAGCACGTACGCGTTCGTCGGCGGCATGCACCGCACGTACGTGTGCCCTCGCGTGGTCGAGAATATGATGTGCCCGTCGGGCAGGTAGATCGGGTCGAGGTCATCGTACGGCCCATCGGTCAGCTGCCTGAGTCCTGTGCCGTCCGCGTTGATCTCATAGAGGTGGAACGACTTCTCATTGTGGGGCTTGAAGCAGAACACGATCCGCTCGCCGTCAAAGGACACATCGGGCCGCCAGAAGGACCCATGCAGCGGCGCCTGGGGCATGAGTTGAGTCAGCTTTCCCTCGGGCGACAGCCCATCCAGCACCAGCAGGCGCGCGCCCGGAACCGCCATGTAGCCCAGCCGGTGACGCGTTTCGTGGGGCCACTCAGAACCTTGCGGGAACGGCATGTCAACCAGCAGGATCTTGCGGAAATCGACCACCGGGTTGGCGAACATGATCTCGCGTTTCAACTCGCGGACCGCGAAATACAGCGCCTCGTCGGGCGCCTCAAGCGCCTCCGTCTGCTTCGCCAGTTCGCCAAGTTGTGCTATCACGTCCCCTGGCGAGTTCAGCCGCCGCGTGAGTTGCTTCGCCCACTCGATCTCCTGGGCAATGCGCTCTGGCGAGGGATCGCCGCCGGCTTGGTGGAGCCAGTCGCGCTCCAGCGTCTCTCGCGCCTCCTCCAGCGTGAGGTCGCGCGTCTCGGGAGTTTCGGGTCGGATGTACGGCGCGACCGCCTCCGACACGCGCGGGCGGAAGTCGATGCGCGCCCCCGCCTCGAGGATGATTTCCACCCACTCTGGGGAGAACCGAGCGCCTTCGCCCCTCGCCTCGAGCTTCGCCAAGCGCGCCCCGAACGCCTCAGCCGCGGCCCACTTGGCTCGATCCTCAGCCGTTTGCCGGGCCTTCTGGGCGTCCGTCAGCGGCTGGTACTCCAGCATCAGACCGACGAGGCGCTCCGCCTGCTCTGTCTGGAACCGATCATCGCGCGAGGCGATGTATTCCACGGGGCTCACGCCGGTCCAGTCGACGAAGTTCTGGGAGTCCTCCGGGAAATCGCTGCGCATCCGATTGAGCACTACATCCGCCGGATCGATGCCGAGCGCGACATCGCCCTCAAGCAGACGTTGCCGCGCGCCCGCCAGCGACTGGGCGAAGCTGTCCCCGCGCGTGTAGAACGCGCTGATCTGCTCATCGAGCGCCGCCGCGAAACGCTGCAGAGCCGCCTGTCCGGCCGCGTGAATCTCCCCGATTTCCTCCGCCGTGAGCGCGGCGCTGTAGACCCGCAGATCGTCCAGGCCGCCTTGGTAATGCTCAATGGTACCATTGGACGAGCCGATGAATGCCCAGGCCACGTTGCCGGTAGTGATCGCACCGGGGCGCTCCAGCGAGTCGATCTCGCGCCCGTCCACATACACGCGCATGGCTTTCCCGTCAAACGTCCCCGCGAGGTGATGCCAGGAGCCGTCCATCAGTTCCGCCGCATCGGTGGCGGCGTCTAACTCGATGTACCCCCCGATATCTAGCCCGAGAGACAGAATGGTCCCGTTTTCCTGGAACGAGAAGAGCAGGCGCTGATTGCCGTCATCCTTGCGGAACACGTCGCAATAACCCGCCAACGTCGTCGGACGAGCCCATGCCGAGAACGTGATCGCCGCCATCTCCGGATCGGTTGGGACGGCTATCCCAAGCGCGTGTTCACCCGATAGCGAAACGGCGTTGCCATGGACGCCTCGCGTCCGGACCGCCCGCGCGGCAATATCGCGACCAGCGTGTCCGGAGGAATCTCCGATCACAGGCGAGACGCCTGTCTCGTTGAATGTCCAATGCACGATCAGAGGGTGGTCGCTCTTGGGCTCGTCCGCGGGAGCGCGCTCAGCCATCTGGGAGATGGCGCTCGCGCCGCTCGCGTGGATCGCAGCCACTTCCTCGGGCGTCAGCGCCTCGGCGTAGATGCACAGATCGTCGAGCGCGCCCTGGAAGTTCTCGCCGCCGTTGGAGGATCCGATGCAGCCCGGCGCTATGCCGCCCGCCGTGATCTTGCCCGGCCGCGCCAGTTCGCCGATCTGCCGGCCATCGAGATAGACTCTCATTAACTCGCCGTCGAATGTCGCCGCGCAATGGTGCCAGTTGCCGTCGAGAACGTTCGCCGGGTTGACCTCCGCGTCGCACTCGACGTAACCACCGATGTTCAGGCCAAGCGATAGGATCGTGCCATCGCCCTGATATGAGAACAGCACGCGCTGGTCGCCGTCTTCCTTGCGGAAGATCTCGCGGAAACTGCCGAGGTCCACCGGGATTGTCCAGGCGCTCAGGGAGATCTCATTGATTTCGGAGAAGTCCGGGCCCTCGGGGACGCGGAGCATGTGGGCGCCCGACAGGCTCAGCGCGTTCCCAAACAAGCCTGGAATGCGGTGCAGGCCCGCGCCCCGCTCGAGCGACGCGTCGTAGGCGTTGGGCGATGAGTCGTGGCAGTTGCTCCCGAAGGGCTCGTCGAAGTCCCAATGCGCGATCAGCGGCTTCGCGATCTCAACCTGCGCGTTCCCCGCCACGGCGGCGAGAGCGCCAAGAGCCATGATGGTCTGTGCCAGTGCCAATAGGTTACCTCCGATCGCGCTGTCGTCGCTGTTCGGGACTGCCTAAGTGTCGTCTACCAGGGAAACTCGTCGTCTGAGTTTCCAGGGCTGCCCCATGTGGTCGTTTGTCGTCACGTGACGACAAACCAGTATTTGCGCGCAGGTGTTCGCGTTCTCACCTGACGAGTCATTCCCCGTGAAGCTTCTCAAGCAGCGCCACGGCCGTGTCCGCCATGAATTCGCCGATCCCAGGCCCAAACCCCATCGACAGCGCGGAGCGGACCTCGTAGCCCAGGTGGTCGAAGTCGGCCATCTTGTCGACCGGCACGTCCCCCATATTCTCCTCAAACGCCTTGCGCGTTGGGATGTAGCCAACCCAGCCGTTCGCCAGCTCCGCCACATACGTGCTGGCGAAGGGCGAGCGCGCTTTGATGTCGAGCTGCAGCTCAACGAAATACTCCGCCGGGATGCTGGCAAAGCCCACGTCTCCCACGCGAATGGCCTGGATCTCGGTCTGCGTGATGGTGGCCTCGGCACCCTCGCGGATGGGGAGTTGGATGGTTTCGCTGGCGACCCTTACGGGCACAGCGCTGAGCGGCTCTGTCTTCCTCGCCGCTTCGCTGACATCGATCGCCAGCGTCTCGCCCATCCAGCGGGAGTGCGCGTGCCCCTTCCGGGGGTGAGAGCTTCGGAAGTCGCAGTGGTTGATGTCCCCACACGCGCCCTGGGTGTAGATGACCGCCGGCTCGTCCGGCAGAAGCTCTCTCACGCGGTTTACCAGGTAGCCTGGGTAGTCGGCCGACAGCTCCGTCCCGCTCACGTTGTCGAGGTGGCAGGCGTAGTTCACGTGGATCGCCTTGATCGTCCCGTCCGCGCGCGTGAATGTCAGCACCCCCACTTCGGGGTCGATGGGACCGGCCGGCTCGAGGATGTTGGGGTTCTGATATCCGGGGTTCGTCTGAACCGTTCCGTCCTTCATCCGGTACCGCCGGTTGAAGCCAATACGGTCCTCGAACTCGCTCGCGCCCGCCAGCGTGCAGGCTTCCATGTTCGTGAGGGCCTCGGCAACCGCCTCGGCCGCGAGGTTGGGGAACGCGGCCAGCCACTCGCGTGTCGGTCCGGCATCCTCCTTGATCCGGTCGCTTCGGACGCGCGGACCCGTGTGCGTGTGGGTAGCGCAGACCATCACATTCGCGCCGGGGACGCCCGTCTTCTCCTCCACGGCCCTCCGGATCTCGGCGACGATCTCGTGGGGGATGCAGATGACGTCACAGACGAGAATCGCGGCGCGAGTCTCGCCGTCATCGAAGACCAACGTCCGGGCAATAAGCGGATCGTGAACGGCCGTCGCGTTCCGCTCGTGGAAATACCCCGCCATGAACGCGCCCAAGCCCGGCGTGATGTCGCTCGTGCCGCATCCGACCCTTAGTTCGCTCATGCTCTGCTCCCTCTCGCGCCCGTCGTTACATTCCGACTCCGTCCATGGGGACTCATTCCTCCCCCATGGCCCGAGACCTTGCCGCCGGCCGGCAGGCCACGGCCTGAGAAGTGCAGAAATGAGGTCCCGGCGACCAATCGAGGGGAGCAGGACAGCAGAGGAGGCCATGGGATGAGAGAACACGTACTCAGGAGCGTCGGCGCGATTACGCTGATGTCTGTAATGGGCTTGGCCGTCGGCTGCGTGCCGATGCCGGGCGGGCAGGCGCCTCCATTCCCGCAGTCGCCTCAGATGCCGCAGTTGCCCCAGCCGTCTCAGGTACCGCAGTTGCCCCAGTCGCCTCAATTGCCTCCCCCGCCTCAGGCGCTGACTCAGCCCGGCGTTGTGCTGGGTGCGGGCATGCTGAGCAAGAGCACTTTCGTGCAGAGCACGTCGCTGCAGCAGGTGACCGACATCGTTGTTGGCGAGCTGGATCCATCCCCCGGAGAGGAGATCGGCATCGCAGGCACCCATGGGGTCGTTTTCGCGGATGCCAACGGGCAGGAGAAGGCCAGTCTCACGCTTCCTGTTGACGGGGTCCACGTGGACATTGTCGACGTGGAGGGCGACGGCGTCTGTGAGTTCATCGACCGCGGGATGTGGTGGGCCTCGGCAAGGCTCATGGACCACCGCGGTCGCGTTCTGTGGAGTTACGGACAAGGAGGCCAAGGCGTCGATGACATGGGTGCGGGTGATGTCGACGGCGACGGTGTGCTGGAGTTCGCCGTGGGCTTCAACGGCAGCGGCGGGGTGCATCTGCTCGACAGCCAGGGCCAGAAGCTCTGGCAACAACCAGATGGCAATGCGTGGCATGTTGAGATTGCTGACACCGACGGCGATGGGAAGGGCGAGATCATCAACAGCAACGCGGGCGGCAGGCTGACGGTCCGCGACGCTTCCGGCCGAACCGTGAAACAGGGACGCCCGCCCGCGTATTTCTCCGCCTTCTCGCTCTGCCGGTGGCCGACCAAACAGGATCCCCAGCATGCCGTCTTCGCCGAGGGCAATGAGGTGTTCATCCTGAGGTTCGACGCCAGCGTGGCGCAGAAGTTCGCCGCCCCTAACGACGTATCACACAGCAAGTTGGTCGCAACTCCGGTGATTCTCGATGCCAGTGGGTCATCGCACCTAGCCGCGCTCGTAAGGTTCGAGTTGTGGAACGCGTCGGTGCTCTACGTCTACGACTCGGGCGGCTCGTTGGTCTACCATGAAGTGCTGGCGGACACATGCGCGGCGCTTGCGTCCGTCAGCCTGGCCGACGCCGCGACGGAGACGCTGCTGGTCGGTGGGACGGGCAAGGTCTGGCGGTACGATGCCGCCGCCCCAGCCCCGTAGCGCTCGCTCTCTCGTCGTCGCGCCCCAAGCAGGGAGGATCGCTAGCGGAATCGCCGAAGAGACAGCCATGAAGACCATACGGACCGCGGTGATGGCTCTCTCAGGACTTGCGCTCCTCGTGGCGGGCGCATCCGCCGACGATTGGCCAATGTGGCGACACGACACGGGTCGGAGCGGCGCGACCAGTGAAGCGCTCCCAGGCGACCTCCACCTCCAGTGGAAGCGCCAACTCTCTCAACACACGCCTGCCTGGCCGAATGAGTCGCGGCTCGATTTCGATGTCTCGCGGGAACCGGTTGCCGCCGGCGGGAAGTTGTTCCTCGCCTCCGCCGACCACGCCGGCGTGACGGCCTACGATGCGGCAACGGGCGAGCAGCTCTGGCGATTCCATGCCAACGGCCCCGTCCGATTCGCGCCCGTCGTCTGGCAGGACAAGCTCTATCTCGGGTCGGACGACGGCTACCTCTACTGCATCACCGCCGCCGATGGCGAGTTGCTCTGGAAGGCGCGGGGATGCCCCGATGACCGCCCAGAACGCTACCACCTCGGCAACGCGAGACTGGTCTCCCTCTGGCCCGTCCGCGGCGGCCCTGTTGTCGCGGATGGCACGGTCTACTTCGCGGCCGGTATCTGGCCGACACTTGGCGTGTTCATACGCGCCGTCGATGCCGAAACCGGCGAGACGAAGTGGCTTGATTCCGAGTCAAACCGCATCGATGATGTGCGGATCGACCACAACGAACTCCACGAGGCGGCCCTGTCGCCTCAGGGCTATCTCCTCGTCCAGGGCGACATGCTGATCGTGCCCAACGGGCGCTCGATGCCGGCCCGTTACGACCGCCACACGGGCGAGCGGATGTACTTCGTCCAAGGCTACCGAAATGGCGCCTCGCGCGTCATTTCGACGGACCGATACGCATTCATCGGTACGAATGGCGTCATGAACCTGAGCGACGGCCGTGAGGTTGGCAACCGCTGGGTAGATGCCGGCGATGATGCCCCCCAGAAATTCGATGGGGCCAAGTTCGACCTCTTTGAGGGGCCGATCCATGCCTACAAGCACTTTCCCGCGTGTGACTCGCGCTCTGTGATCGGCGCGGACGGCCTTGTCTACGGCATGTCCGCCGGCGTTTTCCACGCCTACGACACCTCGAAAGCCACCCGCGAGACCTACGAAGCGAAGCAGGGCGAGAACCAGATCAACCCCGGCAAGTGGGTCGTGCCCGAGCTTTGGCAGCTCAAGTCAGGCCAGGCGGGCAAGAACCCTTCGGGCCTGGCCATGCTGAAGGCTGGCTCGCGCCTGTATGGCCACGCGCAAAACGTCCTCCTCGCCGCTGAGATCGGCGGCGAGGCGCCCGAGATGGTCTGGGAACACGAGCTTGACGGAACGCCTTCGACGATGCTCGCCGCGGACGGCAGGCTCTTCGTCGTAACGAACGAGGGCTGGCTCCACTGCTTTGGCGAGAACGCCAGCGAGGCGCAAGAACTTCCACTGACCCCGCAGCCGCTCGCCGAGCCCAACGACCGATGGACCGAGACGACGCGGGAGGCCCTGGCCTCCTCCGGCGTGACCGAGGGTTACTGCGTGCTGCTCGGCCTGGGCTCGGGCCGGATGCTCGATGAACTGCTGCTGCAGTCATCGCTCCACGTCATCGCCATTGACCCGAAGGAATCCCTCGTCAACTCCACGCGAGACCGCCTGATCGCCGCCGATCTCTACGGCACGCGCGCGGACGTGCTAATCGGCGATCCGGGCACTTTCAGCCTCCCTCCGTACCTCGCAAGCCTCATTCTCTCTGAGAACCCCCGCCGGGCGGGCATCGCGCCCTCCGCGCCGGCGGACCTCCTCGAATCGCTCCGTCCGTATGGTGGCGCGCTTTGCTTTGCTCTCGGCAAGGGCGCCCAGAAGCCATACGAGCGCTGGGCTGCGTCGTCGAGCGTCGAGAATCTGGCCCTTGAGTCATCGCCTGGGATGCTGATTGCCCGTCGCGAGGGGGCCCTGCCTGGGAGCGCCGCCTGGACCCATGAATCAGCGGACGCGGCGCGCACGTACTTCTCAAGCGACGAGCGTGTCCGAAGCCCTCTCGGCGTCCTGTGGTACGGGGATGGCGACGGCTATGGCTTCTACAAATACAAAGACTACGGTGTGGGCGTGAAGCCGCAGGTCATCGGCGGGAGGATGTTCGCGCTGCAGCTCTTCAGCAAAACGCTCCACGCGGTCGATGTCTATACGGGGCGAGTGCTTTGGACCGCCAAAGTCGAGCCCTTCACACGCTACGCATGCATGGATGACGGCATCTACGTCGCGGGCAAGGACCAGTGCGTGGTTTACGACCCCGCAACGGGAGACGTCCTCAGGACCCTCAAGTACCAGGTGGACGCCGAGACCCCCCCCTTCGTGTCCGATATCCGGGTTGGCGACGACGTGGTCGTGGTCGCCGTGGCTTTCGACAAATCCCGCTCGATCGCGAAGGGCCTTTGGGACAGCGAGGCCCTTGTGGCGCTCGACCGGCAATCAGGCGAGCAGCTCTGGACACGGGAGGCGGATGAGCGCTTCAACAACCACGCCCTCGCGCTGGGGGCCGGAAGCGTCTTCTGCGTCGATTCGGCCCCCGGGGGCGACGCGACCCAACTCGCCCGTCGCGGCGATCTCCCCGAGACACTGCCGTCGACCGTCCTGGCGCTGGACGCCCGGACGGGTGACGAGCGCTGGCGTGAGGTCCGAGACTACCCGTTCAAGACATACGGGGCGGGCAACTGGCTCGGACTGCGGGCTAACGATGACTGGGTCGCCCTGGCCGGTGAGGTGGGGGTGCTTCTGGCTGGCAAGGCCAGGGAACTCCGCGCGTTCGACGCCGCTTCGGGGGATGAAATGTGGCACGAGACCATTGGCGGCGGCCAGCCGATGGTGATCCAGGGCGAGACGTTCCTGACCCAGGCCTTCCACACGTACGATCTGCGCACCGGGCAGCTATCGGTCGAGGGGCCGCCCTTCGCTAGGGGCGGCTGCAACTACGCGGTCGCGGGGACGGATCTCATCTTCGTGCGGGACCGCTGTGTCTCATACATCGACAAAGACACGGGCGACAAGTTCTACCTCCGCAATGTCCGGTCCGGATGCAGCAACAGCCTGGTAGCCGCCGACGGCCTGCTGAACGTGCCATGTTTCTCGGTTCAGTGCGTCTGCAACTACCCGATCCAGACATCCTTCGCCATGCTCCACATGCCTGAGGTGGCGGAGTGGGATGCCTCGGGCCCGAGACTAGCCGCCCAGTAGTTCGCGGGCATACCGCGCCGCCTTCTCGGCGCCGAAGTTGAGCAGCTTTTCGCCGATCTCGGGCGTGGCATCCGCGATCTTCCTGAGGCCTGGCGCGCCCAGCTTCTGAAGCTGGGATGGGAAGCCGACATCCATCACGCGCTCAGCGCGCGACAGATCCGTCCACCCCGGGCGGGCGGCGCAGATCAGCGACGTCTCCCACATGCCGCCATGCCCGCTGACGTGCGGGTCCTCCGCCAGGAGGGCATCGATCTCCTCGCGCAGCAGGCTCACCGTCCCCGCCGCATGCCACTTCATCCCTCGGACAACGCCTCCGGTCTCCTCATGCATGGCCTGCAGCAGCAGTTCCGCCGGGTAATGGCCGCCGAGCGCGACGCAGGCCTTGAAGCCCATGTCCGCCATCGATTCCATGAGTTCAGTGTACAGCCGGACGCACAGCTCTCGGCTGACCCAGAGACTCGGCGCGAACAGCTCATCCGTCTTCCCACGCAGCTCCTCCCGTGACATGCCCGGGATTCCCGCCGGCGCGAACGGCACCTGGGGGAACACGATGCCGCCGGTCATTTCGACCGCGCGCAGGCAAACCTCATACGTCTGCAGCCAGTCCGTCCCCAGCGACGCGTGTAGGCCATGTTCCTCCATCGCGCCGCACGACCAGTAGACGACCGGCGCGCGCTCGACCTCAGCGAAGAACTCCTCCGGCAATAGCTCCTCCCACCTGTGCGCGTCTCTCATGTCCTATTACCCTCCTGGCTGATGCGCGCTAGTTAATTGCCCCTCCCGCGGATTCCTTGCGAGGAGGTCGGGTGCTCGCTCGGGAAACTCCAGTTGCCGTGCTTGACCCTCCCGCCCAAGGAGCCGACCGATGCTATCGCAACGCTTCACCCTCGAGCAGTTGAAGGAAGTCCTGGTCCCCCGGAGCGATTGGCGACCATTCCCGACCGTCGACGATCGCGAGCCATGGGATGGTCTGCGGGATTCGATCCGGCAAGCTCACCTGTCTCGCGGCGAGAAGCGCCTCGACTTCGACTACCCGCCCGTGCCGGCGACCCGGTTCCTCGACTACGCGCGGGATGGCAACCGCTCCCGGTATGAGGGCCTGACCTTCGGGCGCCGCAAGGCGTTGGTCGACCTCATCCTCGCCGAGTGCATCGAGGCGGATGGCCGCTTCCTCGATGACATCGCCAACGGAATCTGGGCGATCTGCGAGGAATCATTCTGGGGGGTGCCCGCGCACATCGGCGCGCAGCGCGCCGGCGTTGGCTTGCCCGATGTCACTGAACCAATCGTTGATCTCTTCGCCGCCGAGACCTCGGCGCTGCTTGCCTGGGCGACGTATCTCCTTGGCGATTCGCTCGACGCTGTTTCTCCGCTTATCCGCCCTCGCATCGCGCTCGAAGTGGAGCGCCGGATTCTCGAGCCGCTCTTCACGCGCGAAGACTTCGGTTGGATGGGCTTCCAGGGCCAGAGCGTCAATAACTGGAACCCGTGGATCGTCAGCAACTGGCTAACGTCAGCGCTGATCGTCGAACCTGATGAAGCCCGGCGCGCGGCGCACGTGGAGAAGGCCCTGCGGACCGTCGACCACTTCATCGACCCCTATCCGAAGGATGGCGGGTGCGACGAGGGGCCGAGTTACTGGGGGCGCGCCGGCGCGGCGCTGTACGACTGCCTGCGCATCCTGCACAGCGCGTCTGGCGGCGCCGTCGATGTCTACGACGAGCCCCTCGTCCAGGAGATTGCCCGGTTCATCTATCGCGTCCACATTGGCGGACAGTATTTCGTCAACTTCGCCGACGCGCCCGCGACGCTGGTGCCCTCGCCCGGAGTAGTCTTTGCCTATGGGAAGGCCATCGGCGATGAGCAGATGATGCGCCTCGGAGCATGGGCCGCCGATCGCCGCGAACTCGCGACGAAGGGCGCCGGCGAGAGCATTGGCCGCTGCCTGGAAGAGCTGTTCCTGGCCGAGGAGATCCTCGCGACCGACCCAGTGCCGCCGTTGCCGCGTGACGTGTGGCTAGACGAGATCGAGGTGATGGTCGCGCGTGACGCCGACGGCTCATCGGAAGGCCTCTTCATCGCGGCCAAGGGCGGCCACAACGCGGAGAGTCACAACCACAACGATGTCGGTAACTTCGTGGTCTACACCGACGGCAAGCCACTGCTCATCGACGCGGGCGTGGAGAGCTACACCGCCAATACCTTCAGCTCGCGACGGTATGAGATCTGGACCATGCAGTCGGCGTTCCACAGCCTACCGACGATCAACGGCGTTCAGCAGGCACCCGGGGGCCAATTCGCCGCCAGCGACGCCTCCTACGAAGCTGACGACATCCACGCGACGATGTCGCTCGACATCGCAGGCGCGTACCCGCCCGAGGCGGGCGTGAAGTCATGGGTGAGGTCAGTCTCCCTCGGACGCGGCGCGGATGTGGTGATCACCTCCAGGACAAAGGCAAAGGCCGAAGAATCCGCTGAGAAGGTCAAGTCGCTCTGCAAGGTCGACACACTGGCGCTTGAACTGGACCACTGCGACTGGGCGCAAGTCCGGAGTGCCGTGGAAACAGCTCACGACTGGAAAGGCCGGCTGGATATTC
>CAZKUN010000034.1:40714-52193 GCA_964555935.1 uncultured Armatimonadia bacterium
GCCTACGACCTCGAATCCGTGACCGGCGAGGTCTCGCTCAACTTGCTCACGCCTTGCGACGTGACGCTCGGCGATCCGGGCGTGATCTTCCTGACGAGCGCTGAACTCGGCCAGGGACGAACGTCAGGCGCTGGGAAGCTTGAGTACGATGCAGAGAGCCTGACCGCGTCGCTTTGGGAGGTCCCCGTCACCGCCGGTAGGCTGACCCCGATCTGGGGCGAGAGCCTCGTGCGCATCATCCTCCGGGCTGACGACCCCGCCCCGCGAGCCACGTGGACGCTGCGGGTCACGATGGGCTCATGACCGACAACGCGGCGGATCGGCGATGGGAGTTTTGGATCGACCGTGGAGGCACGTTCACCGACATCGTCGCGCGGCGGCCCGGCGGCGACGTCGTCGTGCACAAGCTCCTGTCTGAGAACCCGGAGCGTTACGCCGACGCGGCCATCCACGGCATCCGCGAGTTGCTCGGGCTTCCGGGCGATGCGCCGATTCCCGCCGCGCGCATCGCTGCGGTGAAGATGGGCACAACCGTCGCCACCAACGCGTTGCTGGAGCGTCGCGGCGACCGCACCGTGCTGGTCACCACGAGAGGCTTCGCCGACGCCCTGCGGATCGGTTACCAGAACCGCCCCGACATTTTCGCCCGCGAGATCGTCCTCCCCGAGATGCTCCACGAGCGCGTCGTTGAGGTCTCCGAGCGCGTCGCCGCCGACGGCGATGTGTTGGTGCCGCTTGATCTCCCCGCCGCCCGGGGCGCGCTGCGGGAGGCGTTCGACGCGGGCATCCGCGCGTGCGCTATCGTCCTCATGCATGGCTATCGCTACCCCGACCACGAGCAACAGGTCGCCTCGCTCGCCCGGGAGATCGGTTTCACCCAAGTCTCCGTCTCCCACGACGTCAGCCCGTTGATCAAGCTCGTTAGCCGTGGCGACACCACCGTCGTCGACGCATACCTGACGCCCGTCCTGCGGCGGTATATCGACCGCGTGGCGGATGACCTCAGCGGCTCGCGACTGATGTTCATGCAGTCGAGTGGCGGCTTGGCCGATGTCGCCGCATTTCGCGGGAAGGACAGCGTTCTCTCCGGTCCCGCCGGCGGCGTCGTAGGCGCCGTGCGGGTCGGCGAACAGGCGGGCTTCTCTAAGCTCATCACCTTCGACATGGGCGGCACGTCGACCGACGTCGCGCACTATGCCGGCGAGTATGAGCGGGCGCTTGTCACCGAGATCGCCGGCGTGCGGCTCCGCGCGCCCATCCTGCCAATCCACACGGTCGCCGCTGGTGGCGGATCGATCTGCGAGTTCGATGGCGAGCGCTGCCGCGTCGGGCCGCGTTCAGCCGGCGCTGACCCCGGCCCCGCGTGTTACCGGCGGGGCGGGCCGCTCACGGTGACGGACTGCAACCTCATCATCGGCAAACTCCAGCCGGACTTCTTCCCCAGCGTCTTCGGCGAGGCCGGCGATTTGCCGCCGGACCTCGATGCTGCCATTGCCCGCGCTGAGGAGGTCCGCGACGCGATGGAGGTGGCTACCGGGAGCGCTCGGACCGCCGACCAGGTCGCCGAGGGCTTCCTCGCCATCGCCGTCGACAACATGGCCCACGCGATCAAGACGATCTCCGTGCAACGCGGCTACGATGTCTCCGAGTACACGCTGCTGTGCTTTGGCGGCGCGGGTGGCCAGCACGCGTGCTCGCTGGCGGATGCATTGGGGATGGAGCGCGTCCTGATCCACCCTCACGCCGGCGTGCTGTCGGCCTACGGGATGGGCTTGGCTGAGTTGCGGGTGATTCGCGAGCGCACCGTGCGCGCGCCGCTCTCGCCCGAGGCCCTGCCCGGGGTCGAGTCTGCCCTGGAGGCTCTGTCGGCGGATGCGGTGCGGGCGATGAAAGAGCAAGACCCAACCGCCCGCGTCAGCGTCGCGCGCAAGCTGCACGTCCGCTATGAGGGCACGGACGTGCCGCTCGTGATCGAGCATGGCTCCGTCGGAGAGATCCGCGACCGATTCGAGCGAGCGCACCGACAGCGGTATGGCTTCGTCGCCCCTGACAAGACGCTCATCGTGGAGACGGCCGAGGCCGAGGCTATAGGCGAAACATCGCCGCCGTCGCCGCCGGTCCTGGATCGGCTGCGTGACGGGCCGCCGCAACCCGTCGCTGCCACGGAGGGCGGGACGCCCGTCTTTGGTCGCGCATCTCTGGAGCCCGGCGATGTCCTCACCGGTCCGGCCATCATCGCTGAAGCCACCGGCACCAACATGCTTGAGGTCGGTTGGCAGGCGGAGGTCACTGAGCTTGGCGATCTGCTGCTATCGCGCGCCGAGGCGCGACCGCGCCGCGTTGCGGCGGGCACGGACGCCGACCCCGTGATGCTGGAGATCTTCAACAACCTGCTCCGCTCGGTGGCCGAGCAGATGGGATTCACGCTGCAGAACACGTCCCACTCGGTGAACATCAAGGAGCGGCTGGACTTCTCTTGCGCGGTGTTCGACGCCGAGGGCCGGCTCATCGCCAACGCGCCCCACATTCCGGTCCACCTCGGCTCGATGGACGAGAGCGTCCGCGCCTTGATCCACGCTCGCGGCGCGGCGATCCGGCCGGGCGATGCGTACGTCCTCAACAACCCTTACGCCGGCGGGACGCACCTGCCGGATTTGACGGTCATCACGCCTGTCGCCGTCGATGCCGGTGACGAGATCGCGTTCTACGTCGCGTCGCGCGGGCACCACGCCGACATCGGCGGAATCACCCCCGGGTCAATGCCGCCCACAAGTACGTCGATTGACGAGGAGGGCGTGCTGATCGATGACTTCGCGCTGGTGGAGGACGGCGTCTTTCGCGAGCGAGAGTTGGTGGAGTTGCTTCAGTCCGGCCCGTGGCCGGCGCGAAAACCCAGCCAGAACGTCGCCGACCTCCAGGCCCAGGTGGCGGCCAACGAGCGAGGCGTTCAGGAGCTCCACCGCATGGTCGATCACTACGGGTTCGAAACGGTCCGCGCGTACATGGGTCATGTTCAGCGGAACGCCGAATCCCTCGTCCGCCGCGCAATCCGCAAGCTCCCCGGCGGCGGCTCGTGCGCTTACCAAATGGACTGCGGAGCGACGATCCGCGTCGAGGTCACGCTCGACCTGGAGGCGGGGTCTGCTTGCGTGGATTTCACCGGGACCTCGCCCCAACGTGAGGACAACTTCAACGCGCCGGTGGCAGTGGTCCGCGCGGCGTTGCTCTATGTATTCCGCACCCTCGTGGATGATGACATCCCGCTGAACTCCGGGTGCCTGGATCCCATCGAGATCATCATCCCGGAGGGCTTGATGCTCTCGCCTCAATACCCAGGTGCCGTGGTGGCGGGGAACGTCGAGACATCCCAGACCATCGTCGATGCGCTCTACGTCGCGCTCGGCGTGATGGCCGCTAGCCAGGGCACCATGAACAACTTCACCTTCGGCAACGCGGGCCACCAGTACTACGAGACGATCTGCGGGGGCGGCGGTGCTGGGGCGGACTTCGACGGCGCGGATGCCGTCCACACGCACATGACGAACTCCCGCCTGACCGATCCGGAGGTCCTCGAGCAGCGCTTCCCCGTGCTGATCGAGGAGTTCAGCATCAGACGCAGGAGTGGGGGAGATGGTCGGCATCGCGGCGGCGATGGAGTGACCCGCCGAATTCGCTTCCGAGAATCAATGACTGCGGCGATCCTGTCCGGCCGGAGGAGCGTCCCTCCTCGCGGCATCGAAGGTGGGGAGGACGGCGCGACTGGCCGCACGTGTATTGAACGCGCCGACGGTGGCGCCGAAGAACTGGGCTCCTCCGACACCGTCGACGTTCAGCCCGGAGATTGCATCTCCATCGAGACCCCCGGCGGCGGCGGCTACGGCGCGCCATGACGCCGTCTTCCGTCGCCGTCCGTGCCAGCGGCTCTCCAGAGCCGCTAGCCTTCGTAAGCCCCCCAGAACGCCTGACCTTGCTCCGATGTGTCCGCGTAGTCCGTCTGCCAGCGCTTCAGCTCGCCGCGCAGCCGCGCGAGCGTGTCGGCGTGGGCGGGATCGCCCGCGAGATTGGTCGTCTCGTGGGGATCGGCCACGAGATCGAAGAGCTGCGTCTGCGTATGCCGGCCGGCGACGACGTACTCGATCAGCTTGTGCTGCCTGTCGCGTATGCCTCGGTGCAAATCCTCATACGCGAAGTGCAGGCACTCGCGAGTTTGCGTCCCCGCGTCTGCCATCGCCGGCACGAGGCTCATCCCCTCGACCGTGTCTGGGACGGGGGTCCCGGTCAGCTCGCACAGCGTGGGGAAGATGTCGATCAGGTACGCGAAGGCCTCGCGTCGCTCGCCGGTCGGGACGCCCGGTCCCGCCATGATCAGCGGCACGTGGACACTGTGATCGTAGAGGCTCTGCTTGCCCATGAGACCGTGCCGACCGACTGACAGCCCGTTGTCCCCCGCGAACACGACGATCGTGTTCTCAGCGGTGCCTCGCGCCTCGACAGCCGCCTGAATCCGACCGACGGCCGCGTCGAGGTGGCTGATCATTGCGTAGTATTCCGCCTTGTGTCGCCGCACCTCAACCTCCGTGCGCGGGAAGCCCGCTAGCTGCTCGTCACGGCCCGTCATCCAACCGTTATCGAAGGCGTGTACCGGCGCGAAGTTCGGCGGGAGTTCCACGTCCTCGGGATCGTACATCCGCAGGTACTCATCCGGCATCGACCGCGGATCGTGGGGCGCCTGAAACGAGGTGTACGAGAAGAATGGCTCGTCGGTCGGCTGGTTGCTGATGAACTCGATGGTCGCCTCGGCGAACAGGTCGGTGGAGTGCTTCCCGGCGGAGATGTGATCGAGGTTCTGCCAGGTCACGGTGTTGTCGCCGGCGGGGTTCTTCACGATCGGCGTCATCGCGTACTCGCCCGTGGGGTCGAAGTGATATGCGGGCACGTTCCAATGGTCGCTCATGCCGCCGAACATGATGTCGCCGCCGGCGGTGAAGCTCCGCGCGTAAGCCCGCTTGCCGTTGTGCCACTTGCCCGTGCCGAAGGTCGCGTATCCTGCGCCCTGCATTACCTCGCCGAGCATCGCGTGGTCCTCCGGGATGCTCTGGCCCTGCTTTTCGATGCGATACAGCGAGCGCCCCGTGTGGAGCATCGCGCGGCTCGGCATGCAGACGGCGCCACACGATCCGCCCATGATGTACCCGTTCGTGAACGCCGTCCCGGATTCGACCAGCGCGTCCAGGTTCGGTGTTGAGATCGCGCCATTCCCCAGCGCGTTGATCGTGTCGAACCGCTGGTCATCGGTGAACAGGAAGACGATGTTCGGCTTGCTCATTGGAGCGCTCCTATCTCGGCTGTCTGCGCCTCAGCCTTCCGCCCGCATCCGCCGGGGCCCTCCCCGCCGGGAGGCCTGGGCGGATGAGAAGAGAAGCTAACGGGCGGACGATCCGTCCCGCCAGGAGGTCGCTGCATGTTGACGTCCCGTCGGCTGTCCATGCTACTGCTGTTGTTGATCGGATCCGCGGCGAGTGCCGATCGGATCCGCGCGCTTGTCCTGAGCGGCGCGAACAACCACGACTGGGCGACAACCACTCCCGCGCTGGTGGAGATCCTTGAATTAAGCGGCCGTTTCAGCGCCGACGTGACGGAGGATCCCGCCGCTCTGACCGCAGCATCGCTCGACGAGTACGATCTCATCATCAGCAACTGGACGAACTGGCCAAGCCAGGAGCGCGTGTGGGGCGATGAAGCCGAAACCGCGATCCTCGACTTCGTCCGCGACGGCAAGGGGTACGTCGTCTTCCACGCCGCGTGCGCTGTCTTCACCGAGTGGCCCGAATATCAGCAACTCATCGGCGCGACGTGGGGGCACGGCGAGACGGGCCATGGCGCAATCCATGGCTTCGAAGTCACGATTCCTGCCCGCAAGCACGCGATCACCCGAGGGCTCCCCGACTTCCGCACGCGCGATGAGCTGTGGCACAAGACGGCGCTCCATCCCGACTCGCGCGTCCTCGCCACTGCTTTCAGCGCTGAGACCAACGGGGGAACGAACCAGGACGAGCCGGTCGCCCTCGTGACCAAGCTTGGCGACGGTCGAGGCTTCAACCTCATCCTCGGTCACGACGTCGCGGCGATGGATGCCGATGGCTGGAAGATGCTGATGCTGCGCGGCGCTGAATGGGCCGCCACCGGCCGCGCGACCATCGAGCGCCCGGTTGATATCGACCTCGGCCTCGCCGCCGTCGCCGAATACGAGCGGCACGGGAGTCGCGCCCGGTTGATCCCGCTTGAGAGGCTGGTCCAGCAGGCCGCGACGGACGCAACGCTGCGCAAAACGCTTGTACCCGAGATGGTTGATTACCTCGCCTCCGACGCTACTACAGACGCGAAGGCCTTCATTCTCTCCCAGCTCTCGCTCATTGCCGGCCCGCGGCAAGTCCCCGCCATCGCCGCTTTCGTCAGCGACGGGGATCTGGGGCCCCATGCTGTCGCCGCCCTTGAGCGCATCCCCGGCAAAGCCGCCGCCGCTGCCCTGCCTCCCCCGCCGGAGCGCGATGACGCCCTCGTTGCCGACCAACTCATGGCGCTCGCCGAGGAACACAAGCGCGAAGGCCACCGGGGAGTTAAGGGCGTCTATGAGATCCTCCTTAGCGAAGCCGTGTCCGACGTCGTTGTCGAGGCGGCGGTCGTCGGGTGGTTGTCGTGTCTTACTGAGGACCGCATCTACCGGACGACGCAAGCGCTCAAATCGGACGATCCTTCTCGGCCGACCGATCCGGCGTGGGTCGCGGGGGGCCTCCGCTACCTCCGCGATTCAGGCGACTCGGAGACGGCTCGGGCCGTTGCGTCAGACCTCTCGCAATATCCTGTCCCCATCCAGGCCCGCCTCGTCCAGGTCCTCGCCGACATCGGCGCCGTCGGGGCCGAGGACGCCGTCATCGAAGCGCTCAGCCACGGCGACCCCGGCATCCGCCGCGCCTCCATCCAGGCCCTCGGCGCGATCGGCCGCAGCCACTCGCTCACCGCGCTATCCGCCGCCCTCGAAGCAGGGCCGCCGGATGACGAACGACCGGAGATCGAGACCGCGCTCGCCGCCGTCGTCGCGCGGATGGTGAAGGACGGCGAGATCGTCATCGCCCCGACCTTCGCGGCCGCTGGCGACCCCGCGACTCAGGCGTCGTTGCTGCGCGTGCTGTCCGCCGTCGGCGGCGATGACGCGCTCGCCGCCATGCTCGCCGCGCTGGGTGACGCATCCGCCGAGACCCGCCTGGCGACCATCGATGCTCTCGCCCACTGGCCGAACGCCGCGCCAATGCCGAGCTTGCTGGAGCTAGCGCGCCTCACAGATGATGCGCGAGCGAGATCCGCGGCCCTCGGGGCCATCGCCGCACTGACTCCTCGCGCGATGGGCGACTCAGACGGGACCGTGGCGCTCCTCGCGGGGGCCCTCGAAGTCGCCCCGACCGTGGACGACAGGAACTTCCTGCACTCGGCCCTCGGCGTGGTGCCATCCCCTGCCGCGATGGATCTCGCCGTCAGCGAACTCGGCGATGAGACGGTCTTCCCGAGCGCCGCCCACGCCGCGATCCGGATTGCTGAGACCCTCGGCGCCGACCATCTCGCCGAGATCCAACCGGCGATGGAGGCCGTGCTCGCATTGAGCGCTGACCATCCCGGCATCGCGACGCGCGCCAAGACCGTCTTGCGCAATCTCGGCGTGCCGATCGACGTCACCGAGAGCGAGACGCTCGCCGACACGGGCCCGAACCTCGCCTTGGAGGCCACCGCTACCAGCCCTGACGGCATCGACAAGGACGGCGCGTCCCACGGCGATCAGGCCGCGATCGACGGTGACGCCGCGACGTACTGGGACGAGGTCGACAACCAGAGCGTCTACCGGCTGACGGTCACCTTCGCCGAGGCCCGCGAGGTCTCGGCCTTGCGCATCACGGCCTGGGCGCACCACAGCTTCGCTCCGAAGGACTTTGAGATCATCTGCGACGGCGTCGTGGTGAAGACGGTGGCTGACGCGTGGTATGAGGGGACTCAGTTCGCGGTGACGTTCCCGCCCGCAACTTGCACGACGCTCGAACTCAACATCACCGGGCGCCACGGCCCGAGTCCAGCTATCCGTGAGTTGGAGATCTTCAATCCAGGGCGGTAACCCGTAGGTCGGATCTCCAGATCCGACGACCCTCGTGCATCGGAGACAGACAATGAAGATCGGTTGCTTCGCGCTCGTCGAGCCCTTCAGCCCCATGGACCGCCAGTTCGAGGCGATCCGTGAGATGGGAATCCAATACGCGGACATCACCGATAACCACAATGGCGGCATGCTCGGCGTGGAGTACGGTTTCGCCGCATCGGTGAGTCTCGACGGTCACCCCGCTGCCATTCGCGAGATGGCAGCGGCCGCCGGTATCGAGTTGACTGCCTTCTGCGCGCATGCCAATCTCCTCGACCCCGCCGCGCCGGAGGTCTATGGCACCACCGAAATCATCAAGGCAATCCGCCTCGCGAAGCTCCTCGGCATCGATCACGTCATCACCACCGAGGGGCATCCGAAGACGAGTTTCTCGGATGACCTCACCACCTCCGAGCGCATCCTGCTGATTCGCGAGAAGCTCTACACGCCGGTTCGCTGGGCGGAGGAACTCGGCGTGAAACTGCTGATCGAGACGCACGGGATCGTGACGGATTCCGTCGCTGCCATGGGCGATCTGCTCGAGTCGCTTGGGCATGGGGACTCGGTTGGCATCTGCCTGGACACCGGGACCAGGTGGCTCGGCGGCGCGGAGCCGGTCGAGTACATCCGCGCCTTCGGCGAGCGCGTCGCGCACGTGCATTGGAAGGACATGCCTGCTGAGATGGAGGCCGATCGCGGCGCGGTCTACGGCACGGGCATGGGCGCCATTGCCCTCGGTGATGGGGTCATCGATCTGCCGCCGATCGTGCAGGCTTTGCAGGACGTGGGCTTCGATGGCCACACGACGTTGGAGATCGCCGGACCAGACGCGGTCAAGCTCTCCGTTGAGCGACTGCAAGAGTGGAGCGCGCAATGAGCAAGCCAACCAGGCGTCGTTTCATCAAGCAAGCGAGCGGCGCTCTCGGCGCTGCATTTGTCGCGCCATACGTCATCACATCCAAGGCTCTCGGTGACGCCACCACGCCTCCCGCCAGCGAGCGGATTGCCATGGGCCACATCGGCGTCGGCGGCCGCGGCACACACCTGATGAACACGTTCCTGGCGCTGCCTGACGCCCGCACGGTGGCCGTGTCCGACTGTCTTGCCTCGCGCCTCGAGCGCGCGTCTGGCGCCGTCAATGCTCGTTACGGCGACGAGGGGTGTGCGGCCTACGCTGATTTCCGCGAGCTTCTCGCCCGCTCGGATGTTGATGCCGTGGTCATTGCCACGCACGATGTCTGGCACGTGCCCCTGGCGACGGCCGCCGCGCGCTCGGGGAAGGACGTCTATGTCGAGAAGCCGCTCGGCATGAGCATCGAGCAGAACAAGGCTCTCCGCGAGACCTGCTGGCGTTACGGCACGATCTTTCAGTATGGAACGCAGCAGCGCTCGCAGGCCCACTGCCGCCATGGTTGCGAGCTGATCCTGAATGGCCGGATCGGGGAGATCGAGCGCATCGAGGTCGTCGCCCCCGCCGGCGAGAGTGGCGGATCCACCGAGCCCGTCCCTGTGCCGGATGATCTCGACTACGAGATGTGGCTCGGGCCCGCGCCGTGGTCGCCCTACACGGCCACGCGCTGCACGGAGCGCGGCGGCTACTGGGTGTATGACAACTCCATCGGTTTCCTCGGGGGATGGGGCGCGCACCCGCTCGACATCCTGGATTGGGCCTATGGCTCAGAGACAGTGATGCCGGTCGACTGTGAAGGCACTGGCGTGATCCCCACTGAGGGCCTGTATGACACGGTCACAACGTGGGATCTGAACTTGACCTATGCCAATGGCGTGCCGCTCAAGTTCATCGGCGGGGGAGAGGATTCGACCAAGTTCTGGGGTAGCGAGGGCTTCATCGACATCCGCCGGAGCGGCCTCACGACTGAGCCGAAGTCGCTCGCATCAGAGGTCATCGGCCCGGCGGAGATCCGCCTCCCGCGTTACGGAAATCACTCGCAGAACCTCATCGACGCAGTCAAAACCCGTCGCCCCGCCGCCAGCAACATCGAGTCAGCCGTTCGCAGCGACATCATCAGCCACCTCGGCGACATCGCCGTCCGGACCGCGCGCAAGATCAGGTGGGATCCGGCGAAAGAGACCATCGTCGGCGACGAAGCCGCCCGTCGCATGATGCATCGACCCATGCGCAGCCCGTGGCGGCTATAGGAGCGACCAAGTGCCCAACGAGATCTCGCGCCGCAAACTCATCGCCACCGGAGCCGCGGCTGCTGCCGGTGCCGCTCTCGGCGGACTTGGCGTCTCTACTTCTCGTGCCGACGACGCGCCCGCCACGCCGCGCAACATCGTCTTCATCCTCATCGATGACCTCCGCTACGACGCCTTCGGCTACAAGGGGCATCCATTCCTTGAGACGCCGCACATGGACGCGCTCGCTCACGGCGGCGCCGACTTCGCCAACGCTTTCGTGACGACCAGCCTCTGCTCGCCTAGCCGCGCGTCGATCCTCACCGGTCAGTTCATGCACAACCATCGCGTCGTCAATAACCAGGACCTCATGCCCGAGGGCACCGTCACCTTCCCGCAGCACCTCCAGGACGCCGGCTACGAGACGGGCTTTGTTGGCAAGTGGCACATGGGTGGCGGCAGCGACGCGCCCCGGCCGGGCTTCGATCATTGGGTCAGCTTTCGGGGTCAGGGCAACCACTTCCCAAACGAGAACACCAAGCTCAACATCAACGGCGAGCATGTTCCCCAGCAGGGATTCATGACCGACGAGCTGACCGACTACGCCGTTGATTGGCTCAGCGAGGGCCGTTCAGGGGAAAAACCCTTCTTCCTCTACTTCTCGCACAAGGCCGTCCACGGGCCCTTCGATTCCGCGCCTCGACACGTCGGCCAGTACGCGGACGCCGAGGTGACGCCTCCCGCCACGATGGCCGACACGCCCGAGAACTACGAGGGTAAGCCGATGTGGGTGCGCAACCAGCGCAATAGCTGGCACGGCGTCGATTACCCCTACCACAGCTCGCGTGATTTCGAATCGCTCTACCGCAATTACTGCGAGCTGGTGCTGTCGGTCGACGACAGCATCGGCCGCGTCATGGACTCGCTGAAGCAGCAGGGGCTCGACCAGGACACGCTGGTGGTGCTGATGGGCGACAACGGGTTCTTCTGGGGGGAGCACGGACTGATCGACAAGCGCGCAGCGTATGAGGAGTCAATGCGCGTGCCCATGATCGCCCACTGTCCCGAACTCTTCGGCCCTAACGCGACGGTGGATGAAGTCGTCGCAAACATCGACATAGCCCCCACGCTGCTCGACGCTGCAGGCGTCGCAACGCCTGA
>CAZKUN010000035.1:0-30543 GCA_964555935.1 uncultured Armatimonadia bacterium
AGCCTCCGGTATGGGTGGACATTCCGTGGTCGTCGTCTTCCCCTACTGTATAACAAGCTCCTCCGCAGGATTGGCGCCCAATGGGGACGAAGCGAGTATCCACCGCGTCTAGGAGGGCCAGCTGGATGATCCTGTCATGCACTACATGCTCGCTCCGAGGCCGAGGCCGGGACGAGATTGCCGAGACGTTTCGCTACGCGCCCGAGGTCGGCTACACGGCCTGGGGACTCGGCGGGCCGTTCACGTGGGAGCCAGGGCTGATCAACTGGATGGACGCGGCGAAGGTACGCGAGGGGGCCGTCGCGGCAGGACTGACCAAGTGCACGGAAGTCTGGACGCCACCGATACCGACGGACTCGCCGGAGGAGGGCGCGGCGTGCGTGGCGATGGCGGCGGAGGCGGCAGTGGGGCTGGAGTGCGATCTGCTGGTGCAGACGGGCGGACCGCGCGCGGAGGGCGGTCTCGACCGAACGATTGCGGGTCTGCTCCTGCTTCATGAGGCGCTGGGAGATCTGCCGATTCGCGTGGCGCTGGAGCCACACATGGGTTCGCAGATTCTCCATGCCGAGGAGTGCGACCGGCTGATGGCGGAGCTGCCCGCGCCACGGTTTGGGATCACCGTGGATACCGGGCACTTCCACTCGGCGGGAGTCGACTGGAAGGCGATCATCCGGGATTATCCGGAGCGCATCTATAACGTGCATCTCAAGGATCATATCGGCCCGCAGTCAGTCGCGATCGGCGCGGGGGAGATCGATGTCGCGGGGTTGATTGCGGAGTTGCGGGGGATCGGCTACGAGGGCGCCCTGGCGATTGAAATGGAAGTCACCGATCCTGAGAACCTGCACGTGTACATCGGCGAGGCGTATGGGCATATGGTGGGGTTGTTGGGTGGGTGATGGGAACGGCCGACAGCAGCGTACGGCACATGCCGGCTGAAAGCCGTGGAAACTCGCGGAGTTTCCCTGGTCCAGTTAGGCTACATTGGGAGGGAGGCGCACGAAGCATGACTCCGCTGGGATACGAACTTGACCTGCAGATTCTCTCGCGAGGGCATGATGGGAAGCGGGAGTGGTTCACGCCGCGCGTCGGCGTTATCCCGCCCTATACAGCGGTGCTTCTGATGTCCCCCTCGTCGCTACACGGAAGCGATGTCTTCTACACCATGCACGCGATGCGGTCGGACGACCTGGGAGCCACGTGGAGCCAGCCGATCCCGCAGCCGGGATTGGGACGCACGGCTTTCGCTGACGATGTGGACATCTGCCCTTGTGACATGGTGCCCGGCTGGCACGCGGCGACAGGTAGACTGCTCGCCCTGGGCAACACGGCCTGTTACCGGCCCGGTGAGGCGGCGCCGATCAGTGACAACAGCCAGCCGATCTTCGCATCTTACGCCGTCTACGATGAACCCGGTCACGCTTGGTCCCAGTGGAGGGCCCTCGAACTGCCCGATGCCGACAAGTTCTACTGGGCCGCCGGAGGCGCCGCGCAGCGCGTGGACCTGCCCGACGGGGATGTTCTGTGGCCGATGTACTGTATGAGCAAAGACTCGGTGGGAGCCAACTTCTGGAAGTCCTGCTTCTTCGCGACGGTCGTCAGGTGCCGTTTTGACGGCGAGACACTTACCTACATCGAGCACGGCGACGAACTGACCGTGCCCGACGTCCGGGGTCTGTGCGAGCCCTCGCTGACAGTGCATCAGGGCCGGCACTACATGACGCTGCGGAACGACGTGCGAGGGTACGTGACCACCAGCGAGGATGGACTGAGGTTTGGGGACTTGGTGGCATGGCGTTTCGACGACGGCACGGAACTAGGCAGCTACAACACGCAGCAGCACTGGGTCACGCACTCGGACGGACTGCTATTGGTCTACACGCGGCGGGGCGCCGACAATGACCATGTCTTCCGTCACCGGGCGCCGCTGTTCATGGCGCAGGTTGACCCCGAACGCCTGTGCGTGGTGCGGTCAACCGAGCGCGTGCTGATGCCTGACAAGGGCGGGCAGTTCGGCAACGGCGGCGTGTGTGCGGCTTCGTCGGCCGAGACGTGGGTGACGGACGCGGAGTCGATGCTGGGCGACGCGAAGGACCCGATGAACATCGAGCTGTCGACCGGCCGGGGTTGCGATAACCGCGTGTACCTGGGTAGGATTCTGTGGGACGTGCCCAACCACTCTCGGGGGCTGAGTTGAGGTGCTGGTCGACGGGCTGGAAGCCCGTCGCTACGCTGACAGCCGGCGGGCTGGCATGTATAATGAGTTCGTGGGTGGCGACATCCGCGACTGGAGATGCTATGAGACTCAACACGCTCGTGGCTTTGGTTGTGGTCTGCTTGCCGACGCTAGCGCTGGGCGCCCCGTTTGAGGGCGCACCTGACGGCTTCACGCTGGTGGCGGAGGACGACTGCGGCGACCTCGACACGCAGCCACATGTGGTGAAGGGCAAGGAGTACGTGTTCTCGTCGAGCATGGTGACGGGGGCGGAGGAGGACCGCACCATCGTATTCGATGATGACTTCTGCCTGCTGCGCTACGAGAAGCTGAACCCAGACGCCGCTTACAAGGTGGACGTGGTCTACGTAACGGAGAGCGTCGGCCGCGAGCAGTCGCTTGAGGCAAACGGGCACGTCGTGCACGAGACGATGGCGCTTCCGCTCCGCGAGTCGGGGCGGTTTGTCTTCGATATCCCCGAGGCCGCCTACGCGGAGGGCAGGCCGGTCGACCTGACCTTCACCAAGCGCGCCGGCGGAAACGCGGTTGTCTCGTACGTGCGGGTTTGGTCGGACGATCCGACGCCGCTGCCGGCGAAGGTTCCTTTCTGGGTGCCCGCCGGCCCGATCGAGAAGGACTGGCTGCGCCAAGACCGCCTGCGAGGCAAACCGAAGTTCGGCGAGTGGACGGATCCGGCGAAGGAGATCCAAGAGAACGTCCTGCCGTGCATCGATGAGCAGCTCTCGCGCGGAAGATCGATCCTCAACGATCTGAGGCTGATGGAGGCTTCGAAGCGCCAACAACGGGGCCTGTCGGATCTGGAGATCCAACCTACGGGAGCTCCGGAATCGCTCCTGGCTGAATCGCGCGAGGAACTGGTCGCGGTTGGCGAGCAGCGGGATGCTCTGCTCGCGGAGAACAGCACGTCGCCGGAGGCCTGGTCCGGGGTCTATCGCGCGGCCCGGTGGGCGGTGCGGCGGCTGGCATTTAAGAACCCCCTGCTGGAGTCAGATGGGCTTCTCTTCGTCCGGCGTCATCATGCGAACCACATGCACCAGTGCGCGCGGCGCCAGGGGACGCAAACGCTTCCGGGTGGCGACATTTGCATCCTGAAAGGCATTGGCGCGGAGGGCGAGCCCGAGGTCGTGAACGTCACCGGCGACCGTTTCGCCAGCGGCACCTACAGCCGCGCGGAGCTGTCATTTGACGGCCAGCGCATCGTGTTCGGCTACGCGCCCGAGCGCGACCCGGAGGCAAAGAGGATCGCGGTCGGCTATGGGACGCAGTCGGAGGCAACCGCAGAGCTGTATGCCGAGCATAAGGTCGGCCAGTGCGAGGCATTCCAAGTCCATGAGATGCCGCTCGACGGCAGCGAGGCTCCGCGCAAACTGACGGAGGGCCCGGCAGAGAACAGCGATCCGCTGTATCTCCCGGATGGGCGAATAGCGTTCATGTCGCATCGTCCGGGCGGGCTGGTGCAATGCGGCGACTGGGCGCTGGCGTACTGCGTATTCACGATGGACCGGGACGGCTCGGATCCGCGCCAACTGACCATCAGCAAGGACGGCGAGTGGGATCCGTTCCTGATGGACGATGGGCGGATCGGCTTCACGCGCTGGGAGTACGTGATGAAGTTCTGGTCGCCGATTCAGATGATCTGGTCGGTACGGCCCGACGGGACGGACCCCAGACTGGTCTACGGCAGCGACCTGAGCAAGGAGTACGCCTACCCGCTGAATTACGCGTCATCAAGACAGATCCCCGGCACGAGCAAGCTCGCGTGCATCGGCTCGGCCCATCACAACACGGGCGCGGGGCCGCTGTGCATCGTGGACCTGGGCAAGGGCGCGAACGCGGCGGAGGGGCTGGATCGGATCACGCCGGTTCGGTTCGTGGAGACCCCGGACAGCTTGCCCCACGCGGGGTGGTACGACTGCCCGCTGCCGCTGAGTGAGAACTACTTCATCCTGTCTTACAGCTTCTCGGTGAGCGAGGCGGATACGACGGGGTATGGCCTGTACCTGTACGACACGTATGGCGGGAAGGAACTCATCTACCGCGACGAGGAGCTGTCGGCGATGTTCCCCGTGCTGCTTCGCCCGAGGACCAAGCCGGCGGCGCTGCCGGAGCTTACCGAAGAGAACCCGCAACGCGTGGCGGAGTATCTGATCCAGAACGTTCACGAGGGCCTGGATGAGTCGGCGGAGGGCCAGGCGAGGCACGTGCGGATCGTTGAGACTCACGAGCGCCACATCCACACGAGCCCGTACGCCGTGCAGGTCGGTCCCGACTCGGGATTTGAGACGAAGACCGTGCTGGGCACGGTCCCCGTAGAGAAAGATGGGTCGGCTTACTTCAGGCTACCGGCGGACAAGAGCGTGTTCTTCAGCGTGCTCGACGCGAACTACCAGGCGCTGAACACGATGCGCAGCGTCACGAACGCGCAGGACGGCGAGCGGCTGACTTGCATCGGTTGCCACGAGGGATCGCAGCGCGCCGTGCCTGCAAACCAGGTTGCGCTCGCGGCGCTTCGCGAGCCGTCCGAGATATCACCCCCCCCATGGGGCATCCAGCCGATGGGCTACGCGAAGGTGGTCCAGCCGGTGCTCGACCGCGAGTGCATCAGTTGCCACACGGGCGAAGCGGGAGGCGATGCGCCGGACCTGACGGCCAACAGGACACGGCCATACATGGGGATGCCGCTTCCGGTGTCTTACTACAACCTGCGGCCACACGTTAAGCACGCGCCGATATACTCGTACACCCTCGCGCCGGGGACTTTCGGCTCGCGCGTGAGTCCACTCATGGAGCTGCTGGCGGACGGTCACCATGGTGTCGAACTGCCGGAGGCCGACTGGCGGGTGCTGGCGGCGTGGATCGACTGTAACGCGCCCGGCATCGGCGACTACCGTGAGGCGGACAAGTCGAAGAAGGCCGAGAGATTGGCGGCGGAGCGAGCACACCTCGTGCAGCGCCGGCATGATCTCGCGGATCGGCGACCCGATGGCGCGGACCGGCGGGCGATGATCGCGGATGGATTGCCCGAGGGCGAGCGACTGGTGCTCTACATCGACAGCGGGATCGATCTGGTAGATGAGCAGGGCAATGCTAAGCTGGAAGAGGTGAGCGGGAGCCCGTACGCGTTCGGCGCGGCGCCGACCACGACGGAGTACTACTACGACGACATCAGCTTCGACGGCGTGGCGATCGTGTACGAGGTGACGGGGCTGTCTGCCGACGGCGAATACACGCTCGGGTTCAGTTGGTGGGATCACAACAACGCGCCGCGCGAGCAGTCGGTGAGCATCACGACCAACGATAACCGCACGCGCGAACTGATGCCGAAGACGGCGCTGCCGGCGTGGCTCGAGAAGGAAGAGAAGCCGACGGAGCACTCTATCGCGCTGCCGGCGGATCTGCTGGACGCGGAGACAGTTCGCATCTCGTTCACTAACCGCAGCGAGTCGAATGCCGTGGTCAGCGAGGTGTGGATCAGCGAGCGGGAGTAGGCGTGACGGCATCAATTGCGACATCGTCGAAGTAGGCGCTCGCGCCCGCCTCGCCGAACGCGGCGAGCAGTAATGTGGCGCCCGGATAGAACCCCTCAGGCTTGACGCGGACCACGATCGGCCCCACGCGCGTCCACCGGTTACGCGGGAACGACTCGCCGACGGGCGTCTCGGCGTTGATGAACGCGTGGCCGCCCTTGAGATGGGCGTACATGCGGACCTTGTCGATCTTCTCACCCTCGCGCACGTAGACCCATCCACTCACGAAGAGATCGGCGCCATAGGGGAAGTCATCCGGCGACGGCAGCGGCTGGAGACAGTTGCCGCCATTGGCGTTCATGACCGTGACCTTGACGGACCTCGAGCCACCCAGAGTGTGGTTGACGGCGTCGGTCAACTCGCATTGGCCATAGCTAGCCTGGGCGGTCCACGACGAAGGGACTTCTCCCAACTCGCCATTCGCCTCGAAGTCGGCGTTGGCCATGAGATTCGGCGCGGCGTCGGAGGGGAGCGGATCCGGCTTGACCTGCACCATGAAGAGCCCGTGGCCTGTCTTGAAGAGGAAGTAGAGCATGGTGAGGTCGCCATTCGCGTCGGGTCCGACCATGTGCCCGTAGAGGTTGGCCGTGGTCGCGGCGACGCCGAGGTCATCGAACTCGCGCGCGTCAAGCCGGTAGCGCCAGACGTGGTCGGCCGAACCGAAGTAGATGCCTGATTCGTTGACCGCCCACCCGCACCGAGCCGTCACCGGGAGCGAGGCGAGTGGCGTGACGGTGAATGTATCCGGGTCGACCGTGTAGATTGCCCGGTCCGTGAGACCGTAGATCAGCCCGTCGGCGTGTTGAGACAAGGAGTTACGCTGCTGAGCGCCCATGTCGATCGGCGCGTGATGCGCGAGCCTGCGCGAATCGATGTCAAGAACATGCAGCCCATCGGATGACGCGAAGAAGAGCCGGCCCTCAACGACGCACATGGAGTTAGGCGTGGGTACGGATAGGTTCTCGACGATGCGCTCCTGGGCGGGGTCGAGGATGAACACTCCATCGCCGCCGCCGAAGACGAGTCCGGAAACCGGATCGTAAGCCAGGCTGACGACGCCGGCGGTCTGGAAGTGGTCGCGGTAGTTCTTCAAGACGCGGCCTTCGACTGGATCAAACACCGCCAAGCCTCCGCCGATGGTGCCGTAGCCGGCGACGCTGCCGATGTAGAGGTGGTCATTCGGACCCACGATGGTGCAGTGGGGCCGCAGGTGGCCGGTGCCCAGGCCGTATTTGCCGACGACCATGCTGGGGTTCCTGACCATGCCCCAGCCGGGATCCCACGGGCGGAGGGAATCGTAGCGCCACAGGCCGCTGCCGGGGTATGAGCTGAAGAAGGGGACGCCGTTCCAGTTGGCGAGCGAGTAGAGTTCTCCGCTGCCGAGGTGACCGAGGTAGCTGAGTTCTTCGACGCGGGGATCGTACGCGAAGATCTCCATCGGCAAGATGGTGCTGCCGTAGATGACGCCGCCGGGCCCCTCGCCCAGGGCGTAGACGCCAACGCCGGCACCCTCGAAGGCGAACTCGCCGGACTGAGGCCGGTCGGTTGCGGGATCGTAGAGTCGATACGCGCATGTCTGGGCGACGAAATCGGTGATCCCGGCGCCGATGAGCTCGCGACCGTCGGCGAGGGGCGTTGTGATTTCCGAGGCCTTCTCCGCGGGTGAGATGGCGACGCCGCGGCCGTCGATCAGCCGGAAGTGCTGGTCGCCGACGCTGCCGTAGGCGTGTCCATCAACGCCGCTATAGACATAGCCGGCTCCCGCCGAGCCCTCGTCGCCGGGGACGATGGGGCGCTTGTCACCCGTAGGGGGGTGCCAGGCGATTATCTGCGCGCGATCGACGCCGACACCGTTGTAGATCCAGCCGTTTGTGCCCTGGGCGAGCTGCTTATTGTACTTCTGGGTTTCGTCCATGCGGCCGTGGTCGGCCAGCGCGCCTGTCGCCGGATCGTAGGAGATGAGTTTCGCGCCGGGATACGTGCCGGCGTAAATCTTGCCGTCGGCGCCGACCATGATGGCGCCGCTGTTGACGAAGGTCTCGGTCGTGGACGGCTCGCCGAGAATGGCGATGCCCATCTCCGGGCGCGCGGGATCAAATCGGAGGAACTTGGCCAGACCGTCGGAGATCGTGGCGAGGTACACCACGCTGTCGGGACCGACCGTGAAGGCGTAGGAGATGTCGGTGTTGTCGGGAGGGTTGCCGAACTGGCGCACCTCGGCCGCGCCGAGAATCGCCGACGGGCCGACCAGCAAGGCAGCGAGAAGAACGGCTCGGATCATAGACATCCGCACCTCAGGTGATCTATGGTCTCTCATTCTTGGCGAGCCAGCCTCGCAGGAGCTTCTCGCGGTCGGTCGGGTCGGCGGCGGGCCCAGTGTCCTTCGGGTCGGTGCCGTGTTCGACGCTCCATCCGGACCACTCGCGGAAGGCGTGGTAGGCCCAGTCCCACTCGTATTCCTCGAAGATGTCAATCACGTCGCGCAGGTAGCGGAAGGCGCTGTTGTCGGGCGCCCAACGGATGGCGCTGAACTCGCCGATGTACATCGGCACGTTGTAGGCAAGCTGGAAGTCCCTCGCGGGAGCCAGCGCCTCTTTCAGCCGGTCCTTGTCCCACTGCTCCCCGCCGATGATGCCCGGATAGGCCACGTCGACGTCGCTGCCATGCACGCCCTGATGGGTGAACTGGTGGGGGATGTACATGTGGCAACTGTAGATGATGCCATCCATGTCGAGCGGGACGAAGTTGTCAAAGCCGCCCGGTCCGCCCCACGGCCCCGGCTCGACGACGATGGGCTTGCCGGGATCGATCTCACGGATCAGTTCCGCGGCGGCGGTCGCGAGATCGCGCCAGTTCATGAGACCCTCGCCCACGCGCCCCTCGACCGGCTCGTTGATGATGTCATAGGCCCAGACGACTTCGCGGCCCTTGTAGCGCGTGGCGATCTTGCGCCATGAATCGAGCAGCAGGTCCTGGTAGTGTTTCTCCTGGAACATGCGGCAGACGCCGCCCTCTTTGCGGCCACCGGGCGGGCAGTGAAGATCGACCAACAGCACGACGTTCAGTTCCTCGGCAAGAGCGATGGCCTTGTCGCACTCCTCGAGCGCGCCGTCCAGCCACTCGTTGTAGGCGTCGATGTCTGTGGCCCACTCCTCCGCCGCCTTCATCGGCACCCAGTTGAGCTGCCAGCGCATGTGGTTGGCGCCGAAATCAGTTGCCAGCGCGCGGAAATCCTCCTCGCGGAAGACCGGCCCGTGCATCGACCCGCGCAGACGGTCGAGATCGTGCCCTCGGTCCATCACCTCGCTCCGCTTGCCGCCCGTGGCGAGTCGGCCCGTGACGATGGTGATGTTGTCGAAGCTTGCCTTGCCCGAGACCAGCTCCAACCCGACGGAGAGGGTCGCGCCGATGGCTGCGGCGGGGATGCGCATGGTGCGCGTTTTGGTCGTCCAGTCGTACGTGCCGGCCTCCGGCGGAAGCTGGGGATGCTGTTTGCCATCGGGCATGTCCAGCACGAGCATGACCTTGACGCCGTTCCACGGATTTGGCGGGGCACTCACTCCGTCGGCCTTCACGTCCGCGGTGAGGGTGATGAGCTTGCCCGCGATGAGCGTTACATCGATCGGGAGTTGGCGCATGACGGACTTCGGATCGTCGCCGGTCTGCTCGACGACAAGCGCGCCGTCGACGACCTCGCCGCCGGCACCGCGCCAGGCGTCGAGGCCGGCGTCGAAGGTCTCTTCGAGGACGGTGTCTTGGGGCAGCGCGGAGGATGCTGTGAGGGCGATAATGAGGGGGATCATGGGGTTCTCCTGACGACGGACGGCGGTCGGGGTTGAAACCCTTCCCGCAACGACGACGGCGTCGCGGTTGAAACCGCTCCTACGACGGCGACGACAGGGCGCGATGAATCGCGCCCCTACATGTGGCAGTTAGTCCGGAGGACAGGGACTTCCTGCCCGCGGGGCGAACGGCCGAGGGACGACGCGGGGGCGGACTGCCAATGCCACGGACAGATGACGGAGGGAATCTGATGGCGACGGACCGGCCGAATCTGATTATCCTGTGCCCGGATGAGATGCGGGCGGAGAGTCTCGCGTGTTACGGGCATCCGGCGGCGATCACGCCGAATATCGACCGGCTCGCGGGGGAGGGCGTGCGGTTCGACAACTGCTTCGTCCAGCACACCGTGTGCTCGCCGTCGCGATGCAGCTACCTCACGGGCCTGTACCCGCATAACCGAGGGCATCGGACGCTGTGGCACTTGCTGCAACCGGATGAGCCGGACCTGTTTCAGCGCCTCAAGGACGACGGGTACGAGACCGTCTACTGGGGCAAGAACGACACCTACTCACCCGGCGCGGCGCTGAACGCCATCAGCAAGTTCGGCAGGCACTCATCGCAGGCCAAACGGGGATCGCGCGGGTGGATGCCGCCGCACGATCTCGATGACCCGATGCACTACAGCTTCCTGTATGAGCCGATGAGCGAGGATCGGCGCGAGCACCACGACTGGCAGACGCTTCACGGCGCCGTCGAGTATTTGCAGTCGGCGCCGACAGAGCCGTTCGCGCTGAACGTTAACCTCGGCTTCCCCCACTGCCCGTACCGCGCGCCGGCGGATTGGCACGATCGGATCGATCCGGATTCGCTGCCGCCGCTACGGCCGCGTGGCTTGCCGAACAAGCCGGACTTCCACACGGAACTGGCGCGACAATCGCGGACCGCGGAGCTACCGGATGACGTGTTGCGCAAGATCAACGCCGTCTATCTTGGGATGATCGGCTTCGTCGATGAGATGGTCGGTGATCTCATGCGGGCGCTGGACGAGACGGGGCTCGCCGACAACACCGTTCTAATGCTCATCAGCGACCACGGCGACTTCGCGGGCGATTTCGGTCTGGTGGAGAAGTGGCCCAGCGCGCTCGACGATACCGTCACGCGCGTGCCGCTCATCATCCGCGCGCCGGGCAACGCCGCGGGGCATGTCGTCGAGGAGCCAATCGAGCTATTCGACATCACCGCGACCGGCCTGGACGTGTGTGGCGTGGAGGCCAAGCACACGCACTTCGCACGCAGCCTCGCGCCGCAACTGGCGGGCGCGGCGGGCGATCCGGAGCGCGTGGTGTTCGCCGAGGGCGGTTACGACACGCATGAGCCGCAGTGCTTCGAGAATCCGGGACAGGTATCGGGTGGCGGCGACGTGCGGGAGGCCGTGTACTGGGCGAAAACATCGCTGCAGCAAGAGAAACCCGAAACTGTCTGCCGAGCGACGATGGCGAGATCAGCGACGCACAAGCTGGTGCAGAGGCCGAATGGGGTCGATGAGCTTTACGATCTGAGGAGCGATCCGCAAGAGCTTAAGAACGTTCACGGCGACCCGGCTCATTCGGAGGCGCAGCGCGAGCTGGAGCTGGCGATGCTGAACTGGTACGTGCATACATCGGATACGGTTCCGTTCGAGCAGAATGAGCGAGGGTTCACCAAGGAAGTGCGTGAGGCATTGTCGTGAGCCGGTGGTGGACTGTGAGTGGGGAAAAACTCAGGGACAGGTACGGAGTTTCACAGACGACGTGAAATCCGTTCCTGTCCCGGTTTTTTCCGCGCACAGCGAGGAGCCGACCGCGCCCTTAGTCGGTGAGTTTCTCGATGAGGAATGCTTCGCGGGTGCCGTACTTGGTCTCGGCGCCGGGATAGTGCAGATCGTTCTCCAGTTCCAACTCGTTCATCTTCGCCTGCAGCAGCAGGCCGTGCGCGACGTGATGGACCTGCCAGCCCTGACTCTTGCCGGGCTCGGTGGGAATCTCAGCGTCCGGGCTCATGCCATACGACATCCAAATCGGCGGATCGTCGTCGGTGACGATCTCCACGGCGGAGATGTCCGCGACCAGCGCGGCGAGCGCATCGGCGTCGGTGGTGTCCACGTACTCGGTCAGGTCACGGTGAGGCTTGTCGTAACCGGGGATGTTGGCGAGCCACCAGTCGAAGTCCATCGTCGTCTGGCCGCCGTTCGTGGCGACAGCAACGAGGCGGGTCGACTCGCGCGCGATGGGATCGTCGGAGTCCGGATCCGCGAAATCATCGTGGAACGCCAGGTACATCACGAGCTGCGCCCCCGCTGAGCCCCCGAATCCAGCGAAGCGCGACGTGTCGAGATTGTAGTCGTCGGCGTGAGATCGGAGGGTCTGCACGGCGCGGACGCAGTCCTCATGGGCGGCGGGCAGCTTTGCATGCTGGACGAAACGGTACTCGATGGCGGCGACGGAGATGCCGGCCGCAAGGTACCGGCTGATGATGCCGCCGCCCACTTGGTCCTTGCTTCCCCCGCGGAACCCGCCCCCGTGGATGAACATGACGAGGGGCGTCGGGTCGTCCGACTCGGCCAGCCAGAGATCGAAGACCTGCTGCTCGTGGTCACCATAGGAGACGTCGGCGTGGGTCGGCGCGGGCTTCGGAGGGCGTTGGCGCTGGGCGCAACCGGGCGCAGACACGAGGACGGCGATCATCACGAGCGATCGAGTTGACATGTTGGCCTCCAATGCGGGGTCGCGGCTATTAGGTGGTTCCAAAATCCCAACAGCTGGGCCAGTCGAAGCTAGAGCTTCGACCTACGGGGGTTTTGGAGTCGCTTCTAGCCGAAGCAGGCGACTTGCCCCGATTTCATGGTCACGATGATGCGTCCCTCGGCGTCGACGGCAATCCCCCAACGGACGGGCTCGCCGGGCAAGGGGAGTTCCCAGATATCAGCATCGTCGCGCGTACGGCAGACGAGACCCCACGCGACGTCATCGCCGCTTTGGGCGCCGCGGAATATCAACTCCGCGCCGCGGACCTTGACGACCGGGTCGGGCGTCGCGACCGATCCGTCGAAGACGGGGGAGTCGTCCGTGGAATAGAGGGGCTGGCCGCTGACCCTGACGCCGCGCCCGCTCACGCTGAGTTCGCGACCGCGCGGAGCGGTGGTGCCGACGAACTTCGGAGGCTGGTTCCGGCACTCGCCCGTGGCTGCGTCGAAGACGCCGGGCGACATGGCGTTGCCGCCGGCGAGGAAGAGACTGCCCTCATTCAGAAGCAACTCGCCCTGACACGCGACGCCCCGCTTGCTGGATTCATCCAGATGGCCGGAGGTGGTGTTCTGCCACTTGATATCGCCGGAGGCAGCGTCCAGCGCGTAGACCTGCGTCCCGTCGAAATCCATGATCCCGCTGGCGAAGTAGGCAGTGCCGGAATCGACCAACACGCCACTGCCGACGGGCCACGTGTTGATCAGCCCGCCGTAGAACGGGATACGCCGGTTCGCCGGAGCCGCCTGGAAGCTGTAGAGCGTCTTGCCCGAAGTGGCGTCGAGCGCGTAGGCGCATCCGTCGCCGGAGCCGACAAACGCGCGCCCGTCGGAGATGGATGGTGGATAGGTCACGCCGCCGCCGGTGAAGGCCTGCCATTTGGGTTTGCCGGAGCCGGCATCAACCGCCCGGACGATGCCGTCGGCGCCGGCAAAGAACGCGAGCCCTCCGGCTGCGGTTGGGGCGGTGGGCGTGGTGCCGGAGTCGATCTCCCAGAGGAGGCTCGGCGAGAGCGCGACTTTCGCGCCGGTGCGGGCGGAGCGCTTGTTGTCGGCGCGGTATGTGGGCCAGTCGTTGCGGTGGATCTGCAACGGGGCAGGGCCGTGACCACGCGACAAGGTGGTGAGGCGGTCGGCGGAGGCTTCCTGGCCGAACTCGAAGTCGCCGGCCGGGCCGAGGGCGATGACGCCGAACATCTGCAGGTTGCAGTCGCACGCCCACGGGACCCAGTAGAGATGGCCGTTGGCGATCACCACGCCGATGTGACACGACGGCCTCATCGGGGAGATCCATTGGGGCCTGCCAGTGGCCTCGTCGAGGCGCACGGAGCCGCCCGATGCGCGGAAGAGAACGCCGTCAACGCTGCCGACGGAACGCGTGCAGGCGCGGCGGTGGAAGTCGAAACTGGCGAGGACGGCGCCGGTGACGAGGTCGAGTTTCTTCGTCTGCCCCTGCTGGCCCTGAGCGCCGATGATGTAGAGCCCGTCGTCGCGGATGACGATGTGGAGGTCTTTCACCGCGTGCTTCCACATCACCGAGCCATCCTCGGCCGAGAGCGCGGTGAGCCACTCGACCTGGGGGCCGACGACGTAGAGGGCGTCGTCCGTGCACTTCAGGTAGACCGTGCTCTTCCAGCCGCCGATGTACCCGTGTCCCGGACGGTATGGGCCGATGGCGTCGAAGATATCGGGATCATCCATGATCGTCCGCCGCCAGAGCGTGTCGCCAGACCTGGCGTCGACGCACGTGATGAAGCGCCCGAAGGTGGCGTAGTAAATCCGGTCGCCCTTCATGCAGAGCGTCCGCGCGTCGATGGTCTCCTCCTCGTCGAGGTGCCACAGCACGCGTTTCGTCTCCGGATCCATGGCGAACAGCGTCCTGCCGAGCCCCCACGTGTACTCGTTCTCGTTGTAGCCCTTGGAAATCCCGCCCCACGGCCAGCCGTGTCTAACCGCCCTCCACATCGCCGTGTCATCGGCCGGCTCATCCCGCCCGACGAGGGCGTAGAGCACGTCGTCTTGCAGGGCCATCCACTTCCAGAACGGCCCCTCGGCGATATCCTCGGGCGCGACGATCTCGTCGGTCGTTTCGCCGGTGCGGGCATCGATCAGCTTGCATGAATCGCGGTCGCCGAGGTAGAGGGTGTCAGGCGTGGCGATCATGGTGCTGCGGTCTACCATGATGCCCTCGGTGAGCGGACGGCGCCAAAGCTCCGTGCCGTTGTAGCCGTTCATCGCGATGAGCGTGTTAAGCACGGGTTCTTCGCGCTCATGCCACGCGACATGCCCGAACGCCATGAAGATCCGACCGCCCGACGCGACCGAGGCCTGAGGCGCGGGCCCGTAGCGAGGGTCGGCAACGAACTGGGTCAGGTACGGCGCCCTCGCGACGGTATCGAGGGACTGCGGGTTGTTGTCCGGACCGTGGTAGTGGTGCGACCAGTCATCGAGACCCTCGGGCGTCTCTTTCACCATCTCGCGGTCGCCCACGGAGGCGACTCCACCGGGACGCAGCACGCGCAGGATCTCCTCATCCCCCGTAGCGGGCGCGCTCGCGCTGTAGACCAGATCGGCCACATTGCTCGCCAGGCCAATGGCGCCCGGCGCGTCCTTGCCTACGAAGACTCGCTTGCCGAACAGGCCGGCTGCGTCGAGGGCTTTGCTCGCCTTGGCGACCTCACGGCCGGTGGTGAGGGAGGAGTAGATGACGAGGTCGGTGTCGCTCGCGAGGTCGGTTGCCACCTCGCCGGAGGAATCGCCAAGGACGACGGCGATTCCGCGGTTGATGCCGAGGTCGGCGGCGAACGACGGGACGGCGAGAAGGATGATCAGAAGAGCGAGCGCCAACTTGCGCATGGAAGACGCCTCCCAGGGGCGAGAAGTGATTCTGTATGGCTTTCTCGGCGGGGCCGCGAAGTCCTCGTTGGCAGGAGCGCGCGGGGGCGGGGAGAATGAGATAGTACCGACGATCGCGGCACCCATGGAGGACATCCGTATGGCCACTCGTAGCTTCGTGTTGGCAATGGCGACGATGATCTGCGCGCATGTCTGTGGGCAAGAGATCGACGTGCCGATGGACCGCAGCCTGAAGAGCGTGCGGATTGTCTTTGGCATCGGCGCCGAGGAAGCGCAGACATGGGAGGGCGCTTACGAGTTGAGCGAGGGCGAGATCATCGCCACCGACAGCTGGCGGCTCATGGGGGATGACCACGCGTCGGTCAGCGAGTTCAAGCTCGATGTCCGGCGCTTCTACCCGCGATTCTGGAACAGGCAAGGACGCGATGAGGCGACGCTGCCATTGGAGCCGAACGGGCTGGTTCTCACGCTGAGCGGGGTGAACGCGGAGTCGGTGCTGAGCGTGACGACGGACCACGGCGACTTCGAGATCCCGGCGGGGCAGATCGGGTACAGCGCCGCGGCGAGGACGCTTGAGGGTGCCGTCGAGTACCAGCGCGTGCCGACGCATCGGCAGGTTGTGAGGTCAGCCACCGAGGATTACGCGCCGACGGCGGCGCTCGGGCCGGATGGCACGCTGACCGTGGCGTACATTGCGTTCACGCATGGCGAGGCGCACAAGTCCCGCCGGCCGATCACCGAGGCCCCGGAGGACTTTTCGTTCCTGGTGGATCCTGTCGGCGGGGACCAGATCATGGTGACCGAGATGCGCGAAGGCGAGTGGAGCGCGCCAGAGCCGGTCAGTGAGGCGGGACAGGATCTGTACAGCCCGGCAGTCGCGACGGATGGCGAGGGGCGCCTGTGGGCTTTCTGGGCGGCGAATGAGGACGACAACTGGGATATCTGGGGGCGGGCGCGAACGGGCGGCGAGTGGGCCGATCCGGTTCGGATCAGCAGCGGAACGGGCTCGGACATCAGCGTGGTCGCCGCGACTACGGCCGACGGAGGAGTGTGGCTGGCGTGGCAGTCGCTGACCGCCGGTAGCGCGGACATCGCGGTGGCGACGCAAACGGGCGAGGGCTTCGGCGAGCCGACGCTCATCGCCAACTCCCCGGGGAACGAGTGGAGCCCCGCCATCGCTGCGTCGGCCGACGGGCAGGTGGCGGTTGCGTGGGACACGTACGCGCGGGGGAGTTACGACGTCGAGGCGCGAGTGTGGAAGGGCGGCGACTGGGGCGAGACTGTCTTGGTGTCAGCCACGCTTGAGAATGAGGCGCGGCCGAGCGCGGCGTATGATAGGCAGAATCGGCTTTGGCTGACGTATGAGGTGAGCCCGGAGGGCTGGGGAAAGGACTTCGGCCCGTATGACCAGAGCCCGCAGAAGACGGCGCTGTATAAGAGCCGGCGCGCGGGCCTGAGGGTGCTTGTCGACGGCGCGCTCTACGAGCCGGAGGTCGACGTGAACCTCGCGCTGCCGATGCCTCACGGCGGGCCCCGGTGGCCGAACTCGCCGCCGAACTACCTTGTCGGGACGCCGAGAGTGACGGTGGGCTCGGATGGCAGAATCTGGGTCAGCGCGCGCATCAGGATGACCAGATTCGATAGCCAGACCGGCGGCACGTGGCTGGATTTCGTCACGACCCTCGACGCGGAGCGATGGAGGCCGGCAGTCAGCACGCTTGGGACGGATGGATGGCTGCACGAGGCGTCCACGATTGTCGCGGCCCCGGGCAACGGGCTTTACATGATCAGCGCCTCCGACGGACGCTGGCGCAACGCTGCTCTATTCGGCCCCGAACCGTGGAAGAGGCGCCAGCGCAGCGCGGATGCGCCGCCGGCGACGACGAGGAACTACGTCGCGTATCCGGACTGGCAGTTCAACAAGGAGATCAGCGTCGCCGACACGGGGCGCGTCATGGCGCCGGATGAGGACATTGCGCTGGTGCCCGTGGCCGCCGAGGAGGCCGCCGGCCCATCCCAGGAGGCGCAGGCCGAGCGTCTCAGCGTGCAGGCGATGCGAAACTACCGGACAGAGGTCGGTGGCGAGGAGGTCCGCCTCTGGCGGGGAGAGTTCCATCGCCACACGGAGATCTCCAGCGATGGCGCGGGCGATGGGACGATTCTCGACATGTGGCGGTATGGGATGGACATGGCGGATTTGGACTGGATCGGCAGCGGCGACCACGACAATGGCAACGGGCGCGAGCTGAGCTGGTGGCTGACGCAGAAGACGACGTCGATGTTCCACATCCCCGAGCGGTTCACGTCGATGTACACGTACGAGCGGAGCTGCAACTACCCCGACGGACACCGCAATGCCGTCTTCGCGCAACGGGGCGTCCGCCCGCTCGCGCGACTCAGGGGCGGCATGGGCAAGAGCCTCGACAACGAACTCGCGGACGACGCGCCGAGACCGAACACGCCCGACACGCAGATGTTCTACCGGTACCTTACCCAGTTCGACGGGATCTGCGCGAGCCACACGAGCGGCACGGACATGGGCACGGACTGGCGCGACAACGATCCGAAGATCGAGCCGATCGTCGAGATCTACCAGGGCGATAGGCAGAATTACGAGCGGCCGGGCGCGCCGAGGACGAACACGAAGGACTGGTCGCTTGGCGGATGGCGACCGCGGGGCTTTGTGTCGCGCGCGCTGAAGATGGGATACCGCCTGGGGTTCCAGTCATCCAGCGACCACATCTCGACGCACATGAGCTACTGCAATGTCTGGGTCGAGGAGCCCACGCGCCAGCAGGTCATCGATGGCATGCGCAAGCGACACATCTACGGCTCCACCGACAACATCATCGCCGACGTGCGCTGTGGCGACTACTTCATGGGCGATGAGTTCACCGTCTACGAGCCGCCCACGATCAGCGTGAGACTGGTCGGCACGGCACCCTTCGCGGAGGTCGTCATCATCAAAGACGACGAGAACGTCTACTCAACGAAGCCCGATAGCGAGACGGTGAAGTTCGAGTGGTCCGACAATGACGCCACAGCCGACACGACGAGCTACTACTACATCCGCGGAACGCAAGTCGGCGAGACGGCGACTCGCAAGGTCCGGTCTCTCGACACGGGCGAGCGGATGGACTATGAGACGAACAACGGCGAGATCGTCTGGGTATCGCCGATGTGGATAACGTATACGGCAGGGGACAGGGGACAGTAACAGGGGACAGGGAACGTCTACGGCACGTGCGGACGAGGGCGTCCGCGCTCCAGTGAAGGGCAGGGAACGGAGGACGACAGATGATAGTGGCGCTGCTGGTTCTGGCTACGGCGGGAGGGGCGCAAGTTGCGGGCGATGTGGTGTCGGTGACGGAGTTCGCGGAGCTGGTCGCGGATCCGGGCGGCGAGGCGGAGGACTGGCAGCCTGCGTTCCAGGCGGCGATCGAAGAGGCATGGGAAACCCATCAACCTGTCTACGTCCCGGCCGGCGAGTACAAGATCCGCAAGGTCATCACCGTGGGAGCGACGGGTGAGGAGGGCAAGTCCTGGACGCATAACAGCATCCAGATCGTCGGCGCCGGGCAGTACGATTCGGTCATCCTGCAGGAGGTGGAGACGGAGAACTGCATCGACTGGACGGGGCCGACGTACAAGGACTCAGCCGCAAGGGGGCGACTGGCCAATCTCACCTTGCGTGGCGGCACGACGTGCCTGAACATCAAGTGGCACAACTACTTCACCCTCGACTCGTGCTACATCGTCGGCGCGGTCGAGAACGGCGTGTACTCCGAGGGCTGGTCGAGCCGATTCCTGAACTCCACCATTCGATGGTGCAAAGGCGCGGGGATCATGGGTCGGGCGCACTTCAACAACTGCGTGATTCGGGACTGCTACTTCAGCCGCGACGGTGTAGGGATCTGGCTCAGCGGCGTGCATGGCTCGCGAGTCGAAAGCTGCGGTCTAGAGCTGTGCGCGAAGGCGGCGATCTCACTCAGGGGCATTCACGGCCTGACGATCAACAACACGTACTTTGAAGGGAACGGCTACAAGAACGTCACCCACCTCCCGGTTGAGGGCCACGCCAACACGATCCACCTCGACTACATCTGCGAGGGCATCCGCATCCACGACTGCATCTTCCGAGCGAATCTCGACCCCGACGGCGCGCTCATTTCGATCGCCGACTGTCGCGGGGGGCACATCTACGACAACTACTTCTACTGCTCGACGGAGCACGAGAACGGGATCATGCTCAGGAGCGGGCCCGAGGGGCAGCCCCAGAAGGTCGGCGTGATCTCAGACCTGACGGTGGAGCGGAACTGGTTCCACAACATCGCGAAGCCTCTGACCGAGGACGCGGAGGGTCTCATCGACGGAGCGGTTGAGGCGGGGTGCAAGCTCGACCTCGCGAAGGCGGAGGACACGGAATGAACAGGCGGCAGTTTGTGCGGACGAGCGCCCTCGCGACGGCCGGCGCGATGGCTGCGAGGTTTGCCCTAGGCCAGGCGACCCGCCCGAACATCGTGCTGATCCACGCGGATGATCTCGGGTGGACGGATCTTGGGTGCTACGGCAGCGGCTACTACGAGACGCCGAACATCGATCGGCTGCGGTCTGAGGGCGTGAAATTCACGGATGCCTATTCGCCGGCGGCGAACTGCGCGCCGTCGCGAGCGTGCATGCTGAGCGGACAATACGTGCCGCGACATGGCGTGTATGCGGTCGGCGGGAAGCGGCGGTTCGACACGAACGCGAAGCTCCTCAAGTGGGACGAGCGCAAGCTCCTGGCGCCCGAGAATGCACCCGGGCTCCCCGCGGAGAAAATCACGTTTGCCGAGGTTCTCAAGGCCTCGGGATACGCATGTGGCGTGTTCGGCAAATGGCATCTCGGCGGAGGAGCGGGCCAGACACCCAAGGAGCAGGGGTTTGATACATCGGTCACGATGACTGGGGGCAAGCACTTCGACTTCGAGTGCAAACCCATGCCGGAGGAGGTGCCCGGTCCCGACGACTACCTCTCCGACCACATGGCCGATGAGGCGATGAAGTTCATCGAGGACAACCGAAACGACCCATTCATGCTGTACCTGCCGGACTACCTCGTGCACGTGCCGCTTGAGGCGAAGCAGGAGCTGATCGCCAAGTACGAGGCCAAGGCGCCCGCGGGCGGTCACCACAACCCGACGTACGCGGCGATGATCGAGAGTCTCGACCACAGCGCGGGGCGCGTGCTGAGCAAGATCGACGAGTTGTCGTTACGTGACGACACGCTTGTGATCTTCTACTCCGACAACGGCGGCGTGGGGAGCCCCGACAACCGCGGGCTGAACAGAGGCGGGAAGATCACGTCCGTCTACCCGCTGCGGGGGATGAAGGGGATGCTCTACGAGGGCGGGATCCGCGTCCCCATGATCGCGCGATGGCCGGGGAGAATCGAGCCCGGCAGCGAGTGCGAAGAGCCGGTGATCGGCGTGGACATCCTCCCCACCTTCGCCGACGTGGCCGGCGCGCCGACACCCGAGGGCCAGCCGCTGGATGGCGAGAGTCTCGTGCCGGTTCTCACGAGAGAAACGCAGCGTCTCGAGCGGGATGACATCTTCTGGTTCATGCCCGGTTACCTGCCCCACAGACAGGCGCCGGCGAACGTGATTAGATCGCGCGACTGGAAGCTGATCGAGAACTTCGAGGATGGATCGCTGGAGTTGTACAACCTCCGCGATGACATCGGCGAAACGCGAGACCTCGGCGAGGACCAGCCGGAGAAGGCAGCAGAACTCCACGAGAAGCTGCGCCAGTGGCGCGAGGACACGGGCGCGGAGGCGCCGGAGCGGAATCCGAACTTCGATCCGGCGAATGATGGCAGGTGGTGACGTAGGCGACGGCGTCGGGGTTGAAACCCCTCCTACAGGGGCAGGAGGGTGATCCGCCGACCTGGTCCGTGGGCGAAGGCCTCGAAGATGCGCGTAACCTGCCACGCCTGCTCAAGCGTGCCCTTGCGCGGCGGACGCTCCTCGAGGATGGACCGCGCGAACTCGTTGACCTCACCGTAATACCCCAGCAGGAACAGCCCCTTATTGTAGAGCTGGCCGAGCGAGAACTCAGGCTCCCAGACGGTTGAGGCGTCGCCGGGGCCACCTTGGTAGAAGCTCGGAGACGTGCCGTACCCGAGGTCTGGCGGCGTCTGGTGGTAGCTGAGGCGGATGTTGTTGTCGACGACGACATGCCGCCCTCGGTCTGAGACGAGCGTCGTCCGCTCCATCCCGCCGCCGAGGCTCGCCCCGCCCGTGAGCGCGAGCGATGCGACGATTCCGGACGCGAAGGTGAATGTCGCGACACCCGAGCCCGCGCTGCTCCGCTCGTAGGAGAGCGTGTCGGGCATCCCCAGCAACTCAACCATGAGTGATGCCGGGTGGCAGAGGTGGTCGAGGAAGCTGATGACGGGCCGCGCTTCGTCGGGCAACGCGCCTCCCCCGGCTTCCGCGTAGGCGGCGAACTGCTCGACGGTGGGGATGTGCTGGGGGTACTGGAGCGTCGCCAGCGAGAGCTTGCCGAACTCGGGTTCGTAGGCGAGTTCCTTGGCCTTCTCGTTGGCGGGGAAGAACATCTTCTTCAGCCCGACGAGGACGTTCTTTCCATTGCGCTGGGCTGCGGCTTGCATGCGTTCTATCCCGGCGCACGACGCGGCGGGAGGCTTCTCGATGAAGACGTGACACCCCGCGTCCATGGCGGCGACGGCGAGATCGGGGTACAAGGGCCTGCCGGATGGATCGTACGAGGTGACGATGAAGACGGCGTCGAGGGACTCCTTCTCGAGCATCTCGCGGAAGTCCGTGTAGGAGGCATCGGCGCCGAAATGACCGGCGAATGCGGCGGCGCGCTCGCCGTCGAGATCGCATGTGGCGACCAAGTCGACGGGCGCGTGCTGGAACGTGGGGTAGATGTTGCGGAAGCTGTGGGAGCCGCAGCCGATGAAGCCGGCCCGGACCTGGGGCTCATCGAGCAGACGTCCGCTGAAGCCGATGCGCATGTGAATGCCCTCGCTGAGGTGGCGGTGGCGGAGGGTTCGTCCTGACAGGCGAGGAGGCCTCGCGGGGGGCGGTCAATCAGCGCCATGCTCCTGGTGACCGCAGTCGGGGGCGTTGCCAGTGAATGGCAGAGAGACAGGCGTGCCGGCGGGCGCGTCGACATCATCGGCGAGGGTGATGCGGTGGGATTCGTAGTCGACGGCGCTGACGACGACTTCCGCCGAGCCGACGCGGACGGTATCGGGCTCTAACAATCCGTCCCAACTGTCGTGGAAGAACCACGAGCACTCGACGACGATGGTGCGGGCGTCGATCTGCTCGACGACGGTCGTGAGCGGGCCTCCGATGTCGATCGCGGCGTTGTCGAGGTCTGCGTCAGTGGTGACCGTCGCGTGGGTCTCCCGCCCGGTGCGGTCGGTGAACTGCTTCAGCCCGTCGGTGGAGGGCGCGAAGGTCGCGTCAAAGTCGGGCGCGTTGACGTTGATGCCTCGGTGATTGCCCTCGGCGAAGCGGTAGAGGCTATGGTCGAGCGCCATCGAGTCGGTGGTGGGGATGGCGCGGTTGCCGATGTTGACGGCGTAGCTCGTGGAATCGGCGAAGATGTTGTTGCGGACCTGCGTTCCGCCGAAGTTCTCAGACTCGCCGTTCCCCCATACCTGCAGCGCGTGGACGGCGCCGATCACGGTGTTGTGGCAGACGGCGATCTTGGTCGGCCCCTCGTAGAAGACGAGCCCCGTGTCGAGGATGTGATTGCGCCGGATGATGCTGTGGAGCGGCTCATTGTTCATCTTCACGCCGCCGCCACGACCGTAGACGCGATTGCCCTCGTAGATGATGTGGTGGGACGGTGATGTCAGATCGTTGGTGCCGCCGGCGTCGATCTGGTCGCCCTCTGGTTGGCCCTCCTCGGGCGCGTTGTCGTAGACGGTGTTCCTCAGGACGGCGACGTAGGGCGTGTCGATGATCTCAATGCCGTCCCAGTTGCTCACGCCCAGATTCCGGTAGACCTCGTTGGCCGAGATCGTGAAGAAGCCGCCGGGGTTGTCCCAGATGGCGATGCCGGCGGTGCGGCTGTCATGCACGCTGCATTTCTCGATGAGCGTGTCGCTGCGCTCCTCGCACCCGGTGATGAACATGCCGGAGTGCCCGCTGCCATCCACCTCGCAGGCGCGCAACTCGAGCCTCGGGGAATCGACTGCGCGGATCCCATGCTGGGGTGAGTTCCGGACGATGAGACCCTCAAGCGTAATGTCCCTCGCCCACTTGACATCAACAAGGGCTTCGTGATCGTCGACGGGGAGCCCCTCGCCGTCAATGACGGCCTCGCCGCGAAAGGTGATGCGCCTTCCGGGCGTCCCCGACCGGGTGATGGTGACTTGCTCTTGGTAAGTGCCCGCCGCGATGGAGACAACATCGCCAGGCTGGACCGCATCCGCGGCGCGTTGAATCGTGCGCCAGGGCTGGGCCTCGGTTCCGGGCGAGGCGTCGTCGCCGATCGTGGCGACGAAGTGCTCGGCGGAGAGGGCCGGGACGCCGGTCAAAGCCAGGAGGAAGGCGGCGAAACGCAAATGCATGGTCAGCACCTCGGCAAGATGATCGCCTGAAGGACGCCGGAGGTTCCAACCGCTCAGGATCCGCGTGGCAAGGCCATACCCGAGGCAAGGGCGGAGCGCACCGGGCTGGCGATCTGCCGCCGAGGCGATGCGAGCTGGCGGGCGATGACCGCGCATCGCGAGGCTGAAGAGGCACTGCGGGATAGCGAAGCGCTTCTGGCTGCCACGGAGGCGATCAGCAGCGTCGGCGGCTGCGTGCACTACCCCGACACGCGCGCTGACAGATGGACCGATGAGGTCTACCGTATCCACGGACTGCCGATCGGCTCTCCCCCTCGGCTACTCGTAGCGCAACGCCTCGATTGGATGGAGGCGCGCGGCTTTCTGCGCCGGGTAGATCCCAAACCCGATCCCCACGGCAGCCGAGAACCCAAAGGCGAGCAGGATCGACGACGGAGTCACGACCGTTCTCCAGCCGGCAAGGTCTGAGAGCAGCGCCGCGGCTCCCGTCCCCAGTAGCGTCCCGATGATCCCTCCGGCAATGCAGAGCGTGAGCGACTCGATGACGAACTGGATCAGGATATCGCGCCGCTTGGCGCCCACTGCCTTGCGAATACCTATCTCGCGCGTCCGCTCCGTCACCGATACCAGCATGATGTTCATCACGCCGATGCCGCCGACGAGGAGAGATACGGCCGCGATGCTTGCGAGCAAGATCGTGAACGTGCGAGAGGTCTCGCCGAACGTCTCCAGGATCTCGGTCTGCGTGCGGACGTTGAAGTCGTCGTCCTTGGGGTCGCGGATTCGGTGGCGCCGCCGCATGAGTTTGGTGATCTCGTCCGCGGTGATGAACAGTCCCTTGTCATTGGCCGCCGCGACGTAGATGCGATTCAGGTGGGTTTGGCCAAACAGCCGCCTCATCGCGACGGCGATGGGCACGACGATCAAGTCGTCAGGATCGCGCCACGAGGACGCGCCGCCCTTCCCTTTGAGGACACCGATGACGTCGAAGGGGATGTTCTTGATCCGAATGCTCTGCCCGACTGGGTCGGTGCGTCCAAACAGATTCTCCACAGTGGTGCTGCCGACCACGCAAACGGCGCGGCCGCCCCGAGCCTCGCGATCGCTGAAGAACCGGCCAGATTCCACGGTGTGGTTGTTGACCAACTGGTACTCGGGCGTCGTGCCAACCACCGAGGTGTTCGAGTTCTGATTCTTCCACTTGATCTGGAGGCTGCCGTCGACATGTGGGGCGACGCCCGCGATGTCGGGGACTTTCCGGGCGATGGCCTCGGCGTCTTCGATCTTCAGCGCATCTCGGGCGCCAACGCCTCCCCACATGCGCCCAACGCGTGCCGCACCGGGCCAGACGGTCAGAAGGTTCGAGCCCATGGAGCGGATGCGGTCCTCAACGTCTTCGCTGGCCCCGCGTCCGATGGCGATCATGGCGATAACAGACCCGACGCCGATGACGACGCCGAGCATCGTGAGGGCTGAACGGAGCTTGTTGGCTTTGAGGGCCGTGAGAGCGACCCTTACACCTTCGAGCAAATTCAAGGGGTGTCTCCTTGTGCCTGAGGGGCGGGGGCCATGATCGGATTCGCGACGTCCTCGTCGTTCTCAACGAGCCCGTCTCGGAGGCGAATGATCCGTTGCGTGTGCGCGGCGATCTCTTCTTCGTGGGTGACAATGACGAGCGTGACACCCTCTCGATTCAGCTCCTGGAGGACGTACAGAATCTCCTCACCGGTGCGCGTGTCGAGGTTTCCGGTTGGCTCGTCTCCCAGCACGAACCTCGGATTGTTGATCAGCGCCCGGGCGATGGCGACGCGCTGCTGCTCGCCACCGGACAGTTCCGATGGCACGTGCTTCATCCGCGCGGCCAGGCCCACGCGCTCCAGCGCGGCCTTGGCTCGCGGGCGCCGGTTGTGTTTGTCACCCGTGTAGAGCAGCGGAAGCTCAACGTTAGCGAGCGCGGACGTGCGAGGCAAGAGGTTGTAGGCCTGAAACACGAAGCCCAGCTTCTCATTGCGCACGTCGGCGAGCTGATCGTCGTCCAGCGTCGAGACTTCCTCGCCATCAAGCCGATAGGTGCCGGCCGTCGGCTGATCGAGGCACCCAATGATGTGCATGAGCGTGGATTTCCCCGATCCCGATGGCCCCATGATGCTCACGAACTGGCCCTCGTCGATCGAGACGTCGACGCCCTTCAGGGCGGCCACCTCAACCGTGCCGGTACGGTAGATCTTGGTGATGTTGCTCATCTCGATGACCGCCATAGCGCTACTTCTTCCCCCTCACGCTTCGCATCATGCGGCGCATCTGCTGGGAGCCATCGGTCTTGGCGGCTTTGCCACCCTTGCCGCCTTTGCCGCCCTTACCACCGGCGGCGCCGCCTGGGCCTCCCCATCCGCCGCCGCCGGCGCCAGAGCCAACGACAAGTTCGTCGCCCACGGACACGCCACTGAGAATCTCCGTCCACTCGAAGCTCTCGAGACCCTTCTGAACCTCAACCGCGCGTGGCTCGCCCTCGGGGCTGTCCAGCACGTCAACGAAGTCCTGGCCGCGTTGCGAGTAGAGGGCCTCGTTCGGCGCGGCGATCACCTGCTCGACGCTGTCGATGATAATGGACGTCTCGGCGGTCATGCCAGGCTTCAGTTGGTCAAGCCCCTCGAGTACCTCGATGCGGGCCCGGAAGACCGTCACGTTTTCGACCACCTCGCCCTTCGGGTAGATCTGCGTCACGCGGCCAGGGAAGGTTCGCTCGCGGAACGTCTCAACCTCGATCTCGACCTCTTGCCCGAGCTTGACCTGACCGATGTCGGCCTCGTCGATCTCGGCCAAAACGAACATGCGGCTGATGTCGGCGAGCATGACGACGCTCGTTCCGGCTGTGACCGACGAACGGGCCGATGTGATGACCGTCCCCTGTTCGACGAAGCGATCGATTACGAGACCATCACGCGGCGCAACGATCGTCGTGTAGCTGAGGTTCTTGGCCGCGTTTTCGAGCTGCGATGAGGTGCGGCGAGCCTGGGCACGCGCCTGGGCGACTTGTTGCACGTTGACCTCAGGTCGGATCTCCTCAGCCTGAGTGACCACGAGCTGGGCGCGCGCCTCCTTGGCGGTGGCCTTGGCGGCGTCGACTTCGCGTCGCCGCTGCTCGTCCTGCTCCTTGCCCGCCCGAGCCGACTCCAGAGCCGCTTCGGATTCACGAACCGCGGCCTCGGCGGCCTTGAGTTCGCTCCGAGCAACATCGACGTCAACGGCGCCCGTCTTGGCTGAGGAGAGCCCCGCTTCGGACTGCGCGACGCGAGCCTCGGCCTCATCGAGTTCGGTGGCCTGCTTCCTGGCGAGCGCGTCGCTGGTAGCCTTGGCCGCATCGAAGCGGTCCGTCACATCCGCCAGGACTTTCTCCGCGTCCTCAACCGTCTGAAGAGCGACAAACCCCTCTTTGTGCAGCGCCTGGAGCCGCTCAAGTGCCTTCTTCTGGTTGTCAAGATTCACGCGGGCCGACTTTAGCGAAGACTCGGTCGCCGTCCGTTCCTGCGGGTGCGTGGCGTCCTTCAGCCTTGCCAGCGCCTGCTTGGTGGAACGCAGTTCGGCCTCGGACTGGTTTATCGATGCCTCCGTGAGGCTCGGCTGAGCGCCGGCTCGCGCTTTGGCCTGGGCCAACCTCGCCTCGGAGGCGGAGAGCGCTTCCTCGGCACGAGTGATATCGGCGTCCGTCACGCGCTCCTGGTAGACGAGAGCCGCCTCGGCCTGAGCCACGCGAGCGTCCGCGTTGTCCACGGACTCCTCCGCCGCAATAATCTGCGCCGGGGTGACGCGCCGCTGTCGGCGCAACTCGGCGGACGTCTCATTGACCCGGGCCATGGCGGAGTCGAGGTCGGCCTGGGCCTCCTCGTAGGCGGTGCGAGTCTCGGTGGGGTCGATGGCGGCGATGAGTTGACCGGCCGTCACGTAGTCGCCTCGGTCAACCTCAAGGCCGACTACCTCGCCGGCGACATTCGCTTTCACCTCGACAGTCGTCAGTGGCTCGAGGGCACCGACGGCCGCGACCGATAGCACGATGTCGCGCGTCTCAACGGGAGCCGTGCGATAGACGATTTCTTCTTCCTGGACCTTGCGGCTGCGCATGTAGTACCAGCCGCCGACGCCGATGGCGCCGAGGATGACGATCCAGATGGCGGGCTTGATGAACTTCTTCATATCGTGCTCCTGTCGGTAGGCGTGCAGGTCGGGCGCAGTGAATCGCGCCCCTACTCAGGTGCGATGGCGTCTGCGATTTCAATGCCAATTGCCCTCTCAAGGGCATAGAAAGCGGCGCGATAGCCGAACCGCGCGCGGGCCAGGTCGGCCTGGGCGGAGGTGAGAGCGGCTTGCGCGTCGAGGATCTCCAGCAAGATGCCGACGTTCTCGGCATATCGGCCATTGGCCAGCCGGAGGTCCTGCTGCGCGCTGCGGATGCTCACGTCCGAAGCGCCCATCTCCTCGCGGGCGGTGTCCATCTCGACGACGCTCTGCGCCGTCTCAAGCGCGACAATCTGCTCAAGCTGGTACTCGGTGTCGAGCGATGTCTCGTGGTTGGCCCTGGCCTGCACCTGCCGGCCCTTGGTGAACTTGCCGTCGAAGAGGTTCGCGTTGAGCGAGACGCCCAGGTTCCAGTAGTCCCGCTGTGGCAGGAGGGAGTCGTCGCGACGGCCATACGATGCGCTGGCATTGACGCTCGGGCGCTGGCCCTTCCTGGCGGCGGCGAGATCCGCCCTCGCGGCGTCGGTCTGAGCGCGGGTGGCCAGCAGCTCAGGGCGGTCCGCCATCGCGATGTCGATGAGTTCGTCAAGCGTGAGGCCGAGGGTGTCCGGCTCGTCCGGGGCGACCACATCATAGCTCGTCCGGACGTCTATCCCGAGGGCCGAGTTGAGGTTGATTTGGGCGAGGGAGACGGCGTTCGCAGCGGACGCGACGTCCAGCACGGCCGAGGCCAGAGCGCTCTCGGCTTTGGCGGTGTCCGCTTCAGGCACCAAGCCGCCGACGAACTGGCCCTGAGCGATCCGAAGCGTCTCTTCCTGAAGCCGGACGCGGTAGCGCGCGACCTCGAGCAGCTCTTCGTTGGTCAGCAGCACGAGATACGCCTGGCGGGCGTTGTTGATTACATCGTCCTCGGTTTGGGCGAGGTCGTAACTGCGAGCGTTGGCCCGGAAGCGGCTGCTGCGGATGTCATCGCTCGTGCGACCGAAGTCGTAGACCAACTGACTCGCGGAGATGCTGGAGTTGTATTGGGTCGAGAAGTTCTTCGTGGCGCCGCCCGCGATCGGCACGCCGTTGACGACGGCGGACCCGCTCGACATGCTCCGAGAGTAGTCGGAACGCACGTCTAGCGATGGCAACAGCCCGCTGCGAGCCTGGGTCAGCGCGCCGCCCGCTGAGTCGACGCTTCGCTGCGCAATCCCCACCAGCGGGTGATTCGCCAGCGCGATCTCGACCGCCGTGTCGATGGTCAGCGGACCGTCGGCGGGCACGGCAGGACCGTTGTTCTGGCCCAGTCCAGGCATCGCCGCTAGAATCAGCGCGCACGCAATCCAGGCTGAACGCAAACGTCTGAGTTGACTCATCCCTGTCCCTCGTTGCCGCAGCAGTCCGCGTTCTCATCCGCGCCGGCCTTGCGCGCGGCGGAATCCCGCAGGATCGACAAGGCCTCGTGGATCCGCTCGAGGTCGTCGTCGTCAATGTCGCCCAACAGTTCCATCAGACGTCCGCGCATGGCCTGGCGGCACCGGTCTCGACCAGCGCGTCCCTTGGCCGTGAGCGTCACCCGGACAACGCGGCGGTCGTCCGGATCGTCGCATCGCTCCACCAGACCGCGCTCTACAAGGTCGTCTACCATCCCGGTTGCCGTGCTGGGCTGCAACTCAAGCGCCCCGGCGACCTCCGACATGGTTGGTTGGCCAAGGCGCGAGATCGTCCGCAGGCACTGGACCTGCCCGACGGTCATGTCAAGGTTCTTCATCGGCGGCTGGTGCCCGCGCTTGAACCATTTGAAGAACGCTCCACGGAGAAGCTCGTCAATCCCCTCCATGAGCTGTTCGCGCGACGCGCCCATCACAGCCACCTCCTCGCTTCGCCAAGCGAATAATTAGCTACCGCATATTTCGGTAACCGAAGCAGTTTACCGGACGGACCAGGACATGTCAAGGGTCACCTTCCTCCATCGGACAGGTGCAGCCGACGGGGATCGGGAAACCGCTCGGGCACGGAGGGTCTGCACATGGGTCCATGGTCAAGACGACAGTTCATCCGGACACTGGGAGCCTCGGCCGGGGCGCTCGCGGCGGGCGGCACGGCGCTCTCGCAACCCAAGAAGCGCCCCAACATCATCTTTTTCCTCGTCGATGATCTGGGCTGGATGGACAGCAGCGTCTATGGGAGCCAGTACTACGACACCCCCAACATCGAGCGTCTCGCGCGGCGCAGCATGAGGTTTACGAGGAGCTACGCGGCCAACCCGCTCTGCTCGCCGACTCGCGCGAGCATCCTCACGGGGCTGTACCCAGCGCGGCTACACATCACCTCGCCGGGCGGACACCTGCCGCCCTTGCCCGAGGGGCAGCCGCTCATGAAGCCATCAGGTCCGCCGCACCAGAAGATGCTGACCGTCCAGACCAAGCGCTACCTGCCGCTGGAGGAACGGACGATCGGCGAGGCCTTCAGCGACGCGGGATACCGAACGGGCTTTATCGGCAAGTGGCATCTGGGCCAACCGGAGAAGTACTGGCCGCAGCACCAA
>CAZKUN010000035.1:30553-52012 GCA_964555935.1 uncultured Armatimonadia bacterium
ACCAAGGCTTCGAGGTCAACATCGGCGGAGGCGGGTATCCCGGCCCGCCGAGCTACTTCAGCCCCTACCGCATCAAGCCGCTGCCCGACGGCCCCGACGGCGAGTACATCGCCGACCGGTTGACCGACGAGATGTTGAGTTATATCGACAGTGTCGGCGATGACCCATACCTGCTGTTTATGTGGCACTACTCGGTTCACGCGCCGTATCAGGCCAAACCCGATCTGGTCGAGCAATACGAGGACCGCATCGACCCGACCGGCCGACAGGACAACCCCGTCATGGCGGGGATGATCAGGAGCCTGGACGAGAGCCTGGGGCGGCTGCTCGACAAGCTCGACGCGGACGGCACGGCGGACGATACGATCATCGTGTTCTTCAGCGACAACGGAGGCAACGAATACGATCGCGTGGGCGATGAGCAGCGGAAGCCCACGAACAACGACCCGCTGCGCTCGGGCAAGGGCGCGATCCACGAGGGTGGCGTGAGAGTGCCGATGATGGTCTGCTGGCCGGGCGTGGTTGCGGAGGGGTCTGAGACCGACGCCCTCGTCAGCAGCATCGACATGTATCCGACGCTGCTTGAGATGGCGGGAATCGATGCTGAGCCGGACAAGGTTCTCGACGGCGAAAGCCTCGTGCCAACGCTGAGAGGCACGGGCGGACCGAAGCGAGACGCGATCTTCTGCCACTACCCCCACGGGCCCAAACCAGCAACAGGGCGGCTCGCTCAGCCATGCACGGCCGTGTGGCAGGGGAATTGGAAGCTGATTCGGTTCTATGAGACGGGCGACGGCTTCCCAGACGAGTTTGAGTTGTACAACCTGAAGGAAGACATCGGCGAGACGAACAATCTCGCGGGGAAGAAGCCGGGCAAGGTGAGGGCGCTCGACGCGATGATGACCGCGTTCCTCGCCGAGACGGGCGCGATCGTCCCGCTGCAGAATCCGAACTGGGATCCGAACGCGCTCACTGAGGTGGATGGCTGGAGGCCGTCGGGACAGTGCGTCCTCTCGCGCAAGGACGGGCTGTTCGTCATCGACTCGACCGGCAACGACCCGTTCGTCTTCACGAGCGACGTTCCGGAGGCGACGGGCGGGATCGTGGCGCGGTTTCGAATGCGCTCGACGAGCAACGGCGGCGGGCAGTTCTTCTACGCCGATGCGAAGAGGCCGAACTTCGGGCCGCCCGTAAGGCTGGACTTCACGCCGACACACGACGGCGCGTGGCACGAGTACGAAGTACCGTTAACCGCTCAGGGCGCGCTGAGGCAGATTCGAATCGACCCGAGCGCGGCTGCGGGCCACATCGAGATCGACTGGGTCAAGTTGGAGACGAGTGCCGGAGACGTGCTCAAGGAATGGGCGTTCGACTGACAGGCGAGACGCCTGTCCTACGACGGAAGGACGGCGTGACGGGCGAGGCGCCGGCCCCACGAAGCAATGACCTCAGGGAGGGTATGACGATGGCTTTGAAGGTAGGAATCGTAGGGATGCGCGGGATCGGCAACACGCACGGTGACGCGCACCAGGCGGATGAGCTGGCCAATCTCGTGGCGGTCTGTGATGTCGTGAAGGAACCGGCCGACGAGGCGGCGGAGAAGTACGGATGCAAGGCCTACTACAGCCTGGCCGACATGTTGGCGAATGAGGATCTCGACATCGTCGACGTCTGCACGGGCGGCCTCGAGAACGGAAGCTGGCACTACAGTCCCGTCATGGAGGCGCTGGCGGCGGGGAAGCACGTTCTGTGTGAGAAGCCACTGTCTCACGATATCGAAGAGGGCCGCGAGATGGTCGCGATGGCCGACGAGATGGGCGTGTACTTCGGCGTGAACCTGAACCACTACTTCACCGAGGTCGCGGCCCGCGCGAAGCAGTATATCGACGAGGGGCAGGTTGGCGAGCAGATCTACTGCCTGCACAAGATGGGCTTCAATGGCGGCGAGCCGCCCGAGCACAGCGCGCCCCAGGCCCTCCGCACGAAGGGCATGCCGTACTTCCACGTGAAGGCTTTCCTGGCCCACCCGTTCAGCGTCATGCGCTACTTCTGCGGGGACATCACGCACGTCCAGGCGTTCTGCAGCCGCCCGGGCTTCCGCCGGCGGGCGGGGGAGTTGTTGCTCTCGACGCTCAGCATCCACGTGCGCTTCCAGAATGATGCCGCGGGATACCTTCTCAGCCAGCGCGGCGACGCCGCGTACGGACTCGGCGGCTGGTGGAGCGTCGAAGTGGCCGGCACGCAGGGCACGTTCTGCATCGAGAACTGCATCGAGAAACTCAGCTACTGGCAGGCGCCGGCGGCCGCGCCGGACACGCAGAACCTCGCGGGACTGGGCTCGGCTGGCGAGCCGGACGTCATGGACACGGGCATCAGCGATTTCAGCGAGACCTTCCCGCGGCGCATCCACGCGTTCCTCGAGGACGTGACCAACGGCGTCGACCGGGACTATCTGCGCGGGTCAGGCCGAGACGCGCTGGCGACGCTAGAGTACACGTGGGCAGTGATTGAATCGTACGAGCAGGGCGGGGTGATGGTGCGGCCGCAGCCGCTGCCGCCGCTGCACGCGGACCCGACGAAGTCGGCGTAGCACGACAGTAAACGGCGTCGGATCGGCGATCCGACCTACGAACGACTTGGAGGAATGACCAATGAAACTCGGACTGAACTCAGTGCTGTTTGGCGCATTCAGCATGGAAGACGCATTCAAGTACACCGCGATGGCCGGGTATGACGGCATCGAGCTATCGGCTATCGATGGCATGAGCGAGCACCTCGTGCTGGACCGCTGGCAGGAGTGCGCGCCGGAGATCAAGGAACTCAGCAAGAAGTATGGCCTCGACCTCCTGGCGATGGAGCAACCTTCGCAGGATCCCACGCGGATGGAAACAGCCTTCCAGGCGGCGGTTGAGATCGGCATCCCGATCGTGAACTGCGGCCCCGGCGGCGAGAGCGGCAACGAGGAGAAGTGGCCCGAGGTCGTCGAGTCGCTCGGGAACCTCTCAGTGATGGCGGAGAAGTACGGCGTGACGCTGTGCGTGAAGGCCCATGTGGGCGCGAGCATCTACAACACGCCGACGACGCTGAGGGCCATGGAGGAGATCACGTCCCCCGCCTTCGGCATCGACATGGACCCGTCTCACATCTACCGCGCGGATGAGAACCCCGTCGAGGCGATCGCGGCGGTCGTCTCGCGAGTGAAGCACATACACATCCGCGACTGCCTGGGCCGCCAACAGGGGCCGGGCGAACCCGCGAACCAAGCCAACGGTCGTGGCGACGTGGATCTCGTCGGGTATATCCGCGTCCTGCACGAGAACGGCTACGACGGGCCGGTGGACCTTGAGGTGATTGGCACGAAGGCCAAGGAGTACGAGCTAACCCAGTGCGCGATCATCGCCGCCGAGACTCGCGGTCACGTTCAGGCGAGCCTGCAGGCCTGTGGCGCGACGCCGATCCAGAAGGTGTTCGTAGAGAACGCGCCGGACGAGAAGCCGTACTGAGGGCATCGCTAGACGACCGGAGCCTATACACGGGGGCGCGACACTTGCGCCCCCGTTTGCGCGTCTGCTTGGTACGCCGAGAGGGTCCTGCGCGGGATGAGGGGAAGGCGTGGGTGGCTGAGGCACGAGGCGAGAGGAGCGACGGCATGGCTGATGAGCCGAGGTTGCCGGACCGGCCGATGGCGGATGTGGATGCGGCGGATGAGCGGGCACGTCGATCGAAGGTCTGGTTCTGGCGGACGCTTGTGACGGCACTCGTTCTGATCATCGCCGGCGTTTACAGGATCTGGCATGAGGGCGCAGCGAGCATGCAAGGGAGCTACTTCCCTGCCCCGCGTCCTCCGCAGGACCTCCTGCCGCGGGTCCGCGACGCGACCGCAATACATGGAGCGCCGTTGATGATTGGGTTGCTGGGGCTCTGGATCCTGAGTGATGGAATGACGCGGGGGAGGCAGTGGTTGAGCGACGTCGTGGCAGTAGCCGCGAGAGCTGTCGGCATCTGCGCGGCATCCGGGGGGCTCTCCAGACTCGTATCCAACTGGGGCGATACAGGGATCGTAGTCTACGCGATCTGCGAGCTGGGGCCCGCAGTGATGGTGGTGCTGCAGCCCGGGAACAGAGGGCTCTGGGTGCGTCATGTTCGCGCATCCGCCGCTGTTACTCTGGCTATCGCCAGCCTGATCGCAATGCTGAATTGGACCATAGGACCGGCATCGGTCAGCTTCTGGCGATTGAGGCTCGTCCTGCCCGACAAGCTCTTCTGGCACATCGGCCTCCCCGTCGCCGGCGCCGCCGCCGTCATCTACGCCATCTACACCGCCCCGAAGAAGGAGACTCTCGATGCAGGCTGAGATCACGAGACACGCGCTGGACCGAGTCCCGATATCGCTCATCATCGATGACTCGACCGTGCTGGTGAATCTGAACTACTACTTCATGCGGGATCGGAACATCGCGGACGGGGAGAACCGCCGGTGGGAGGATGTGCCCGTCGCGCACCCGGAATCGTTCACGCGAGAGTGGGCGGAGTTTTGCCTGGCGGCCGGCGTGAAGGGCAAGTTCAGCATCGTGCCTTGCCCCGGCGCGGTTGGCCGGATCGACGAAGGGCTCCCGATGTTCAGCCAGGCGCAGCAAGACTCGTGGCTCGCCATGTGCAAGGAGGTCATCCAGCCGGCGTTTGACATCACGCCGGAGATGATGACCCACACCTTCGTGGTTGATCTTGAGACCTACCAGCCGCTGAACTCGCGGATCTGGGAGCAGTACGAGTGGGAGACGCTGCCGGTCGACCAGGAGGAGTTGGTCTTCGACTACATCTCGGCGGCGTGTCAGATCCTCTGCAACGTCGGACTCGTGCCAGAGGGCGTGACGTCTCCGGGAGGCTTTGGCGGACGGACGATGGAGTTCTACGCGAAGGTCGCCGGCGAGGCCGCGCGGAGCGTGACGGGCAACCCGACGCCCTACTTCTTCAAGCAGATCCACTCCGAGGGCCCGACGGAGGAGCCCGTCTGGTATCCCGACCGCGAGGCAGGAGAAGCCACGGGCGAGATCATCGCCTGCACGGGCGATTGGACCGGGAGCTGGACCGGATATGGCGAGGTGAACCCGGATCGGTACATCACCAGCGATCTGCGCGGAGGCGTTCTGCCGGGCGTCATCAACGCCGGGCATCCTGCCGTGCTATGCAGCCACTGGCAGGGGTTCTACGGCATGCACGACGACGATCGGCGAGGCTTCCGCGCGCTGAAGACGGTGGTCAGTCGACTGAAGGACCTCGACCCGCGCGGCGAGCGGACGCGCTGGCGCAAGTGCGGCGAGATCACCAACTACGCCTGCGCTCGAAGCATGGCGGAAGTCAGCGTCGCGGACGGGAGCGTCCAACTCGATCTCCCCGTCCGCGTCCCAGAACTGACGCTGCGAATCACCGACGTGGACGTGGCCGGCATCAGCGTGGGTGGCACCGCGCTGAAGCGCGTGGATGATAGAGCCGCGTTTGAGACGGGGACATTCCTGACCGAGAACGGAAGCACGTTGATTGCCTTCGATCCGACGGATCGGAAAGCCTCACTCGAGGTGCAAGCGAGGGAGCCATGAGCCCGGAGGACGGCATGAGCAGACGAGCATTCATCGGCGCGTCGGCGATGGCTGCGGCGAGCTTGCAGGCGGGCCGCCCGGAGGCGCAAGCGCGCCGGCCGAACATCGTGTTCATCATGGCCGACGACCTTGGCCGGGAATGGCTGAGCTGCTGCGGTAGCGAGGGTCACGAGACGCCGAACATCGACGCGCTCGCGGCGGGCGGCGTGCAGTTCGACACGTGCTACGCCACGCCGCTTTGCACGCCAACCCGGACACAGCTTCTTACCGGCAGATACGGCTTCCGCGTGCAGTGGAGCCTGGACGGAAACGATGTGACGGGCGGCCCGGAGGAGCGGCTCGAGGAGCCGGGCTGGATCAACCACTGGGACGTCCCGCGCTGGGGCGGGAAGTACTTCGACTGGGAGAAGGAAATCACGTTCGCGCGGGTGCTTCGCGACGCCGGATACGCCACGGCAATCGCCGGGAAATGGCAGATCAACGACCTGCGAGACCATCCCGACGCGCTGGCGAGGCACGGCTTCGACGAGCACTGCGCCTGGACCGGCTACGAGACCGGCAACCCGCCGTCTGGCGAGCGTTACTGGGACCCGTTCTTGCAGTGGAACGGCGAGCGCAAGACCCATGCGGGCGCGTTTGGGCCGGACCTGTTCTGCGACTTCACCGTCGACTTCATCCGCCGAAACCGCGAGCAACCGTTCCTGGCATACGTGCCGATGGCCCTGACCCACACGCCGTTCGTGAAGACGCCCCTCAACCGCGACACGCTTGAGGTCGATCCCAAGACGCCGGAGGCGAAACGCGCGTTGTTCGCGGGGATGGTCGACTACACCGACCACGTCGTCGGCCGGATCATCGACGGCCTCGATGAGCTGGGCCTGCGCGAGGACACGATCGTCATCTTCACCACGGACAACGGCTCGCCGGGCGTGAGTTGCCGGGCGTGGGGGCGCGACGTGAGGGGCGGGAAGTCGCGGATCACCGAATCGGGGATCCACGTCCCGCTGATCGCGAACTGCCCCGGCCGCATTCCGGCCGGACTGACGACCGATGCGCTCGTGGACTTCAGCGACATCCTCCCCACCTTCGCGGAGGTGGCCCAAGCTGATCTGCCGAGCGTCCACATCGACGGACAGAGCTTCGCCCCGGCGCTCTACGGGCAGGCCTTCGAGGAACGCCAGTGGATCCACTCGCAACTCGGCGGCAAGCGAGCAGTGCGAGACAGGCGTTTCAAACTGCGGGAGAATGGGAAGCTGTTTGACCTCAGGAGCGACCCGTTCGAGGAGACCGATCTCTCCGCGAGCGACGCGCCGGAGGCGGTTGAGGCGAAGGCGAGGCTCGGGGCGGTGATGGCGGACCTACATGCCTAGGGACCGGGCTGGCCTGTCGCGATGACGGTCCCGGCGGGCACGGTGGAGCGAGGGCTATCACCCGTCGCCGCCAGCCAAGCGTTGAGACGGTCGCGCAGCGAGCGCTCGACTTCCGCGGCCGCGGGCATCCCGATGAGATTGGTCATCTCCGAGGGATCCTCAACGAGGTCGTAGAGTTCGTCGACCGCTTGCAGATTCCACACGTACTTGTAGCGCTCATCCCTAATCGCACGGACGGCGAAGCTGATTCCGTTGTAGAGGTCATAGACGCCGAAGGCCTCCTGCGCCCAATCGCTGGGCCGCCGCGACGTGCCGATGAGTGGCGTCAGATCGCGCCCGCGGCCGGCGCTCTCTCCCGTCCACGAGAGGAGCGTCTCCCCCACATCGATCAGCGACGCGAAGCCCTCTTGCACGGCAGGCTGCGCCTCGGGCGTGCGGACAATCAGCGGGATGCGGAAGACCTCATCGTAGAAGTAGGGCCCCTTGTCGAAGCGGTTGTGAGCGCCGCACATATCGCCATGGTCGGCTGCGAAGACCACTGTCGTGCTGTCGGCGAGGCCAGCCTCATCCAGCGAGCGGAGCATCCGCCCAATGGCCTCGTCGACCAGCGTGATGTGCATGTGACTGAAGGCGATCGTGCGGCGCCACTCGGCTTCGTCCAGCACCGAGGTGTCCATGCACGGCCACCAGGGCTGAGCGTGGAAGTCGGGCCGACCCGCGAAGGTGTCTCCGATGCTTGCGGGCAGCTCAACGGCATCGACATCCACGCGCTCTGCATACTCGCGCGGAAGATGGTGCGGGAAGTGCGGTGGCGCGATGGATGTCGTCAAGAAGAAGGGCTGATCCTGACCGGACTGGGCGTGCTCGCGCAGGAACCGATCCGTGTTGGCGGCCAGCCGCATGGGGGCGGTGTCGTCCACGGCCTGATCAGTCACGCCCCAGAACGGCGCGCGACCCTCGATGAGCTGCTCCGTCTGGGCCGCGTACTGCTGGGTCATGTGCTCGTACGTGTAATCGCTCGTTGACGCGTCGTATGGTTTCGCGTGTGGATCGAATGTCGGCGAGTGACGATGCGCCCCGCGAGCAATCGGGCCATCCGGCCCAAGATGCCATTTGCCGAAGTAGCCGACGTGGTAGCCGGCGCGTACGGCGGCATCGATCCAGGTGACCTCATCCTCGACGAGGGGTCCCTGAAACGAATACCCGACGCCGACATTATCGAGCATCCCCGTCTCGTGCGGCCAGCGGGCTGTTAGCAGCGCGCCCCTCGCGGGCGAGCAGAGCGGACACGTGGTGAAAGCGTTGGTGAAGACGGTTCCCTCGCTCGCGAGTCGGTCTGTGTGGGGCGTTGAGATTGGCGCGCCGCGATGGCCGAACGAGAGCGCGGGCCACTGATCAACGAGGATGAAGAGGATGCTCTGGTCGGGCATTGGTCAGTCGATCTTCCCGGATAGCTTGAACGCGTGTATCGCGGCTTGCTCGCGGTCGAGCGTGCTCGAGTAGGTGAGTCGCACCCAGAATCGCTGCTTGCCGGCAACGGCATCCGTCAGGTCGAACTCATCATCGTAGGCGAGTGACTTGTCGGCGGCGAGCGCTTCCCAAGTCTGGCCATCAGTGGACAGTTCGGCGGAGCAGGTCAGGCCCTCGACGCACGTGCTCGACCACGCGACGCGAGCCTCTGACCACGCGTGTCCATCCGCGCCGCCGAATTCATACGTGAGAGATCCCTTCCCGTTCTTGTAGAGGCACAGTCCCCACGTGCCATCGTAGAAGCCGGCGACCGTCCCGTGAAGGCGCGCGTTGCCGCCGACGTTCAGTTGGTCCTGGTACGACACATCTCCGGGCGGCAGTTGAGCGAGGTCGAGCGCGTAGGCATCGAGTTGCGTCTGAGCCTTGGCCAGGAAGCCATCGAGATGGCGCTCCGCGAAGGCATGGGTGCCGCGCAGGCGGTCGAAGCCGTTGACATACGCCTGCCACGCATCGCGCGCAGCAGCCTTGCCGACGGGCGTGGCCTCCCGGCGGAATGCGGAATGGGCCTCCATGGCAGTCAGGTGCAGTTCGGTGTATCGCCAACCCAGCTCGACGAAGGCGATCCGCGCGAGGACGGTATCGTCCCCATCCGCGAGGTCCTCTGCGTCGTCGAGCAGAGCGCGGCATGACTCGCGGAGCGCCGGGGGGAAGAGACCGGGGAGATCAAACTCGTTGCCGCTGACGTATCGATCCGGTCCGCCAGATGTCTCAAGCGCCAGGTAGAACTCGCGCATGGGTTCAGACGCCGGGCCGAACATGAGCGACGCGAACTCATCGATCATCGCCGGCACGTCGTTCTCGTGATCCCACCACTGGCGGGCGAACGAGTAGTAGAGCAGATGGTTGGTCGACCAACGCTGCTGCGACTCCGAGTAGAATCCGTCGACGCCCGTCTGCTTGTAGTAGGCGACCTCTTCCTCGATGCGATACAGCGTGACGGGAAGCGCCTCAAGCCAGTTGTAGAACCCGAAGTACTCGTAGATCCCGCGGATCGCGCACATCGGCTCCCACGCATCGAGATTAGCCTTGTACTTCAGCCCGGGCCCTGAGTTCGGATTCAGGAAACTCGCGCCGTAGTTGAAGCAGTAGTTGGTCTGCTCGCAATGGATGTTATCGGCCGGCTCGATCCAGTTCGGCGGATTGGCGGAGCCGGCGTAGACGTAGGTGTGGAGAAGCGCGTCGGGATACTGCTCCCCTACCTTCTCGGCGATCTGGTTGAGCGCCCAGAACTGCACGTCGGCGTGGGTTGACGCGTCGCGGTCGTCGATGGCCTTGCACGGCTCGCATTCGCACCAGCCGGCGCCGTCGTTCTGCGTCATGTCGATGAAGTAGATGTCCGGGTTCTCGGCCATCTGCGCCGCGCTTGCCAGGGCGTAATCGGTAAGGAGCTTCAGCACCTCGGGATTGCTCAGGCAGAGCTGACGGTCGGGGATGCGGCGGCCTTTGACGAAGGCGAAGTACTCGGGGTGATCGGCGAAATGGCGGGCGGACGGAATGATGTGCTGCCAGTTGTGCCCCGAGCCGATTTTCGTGAACGTGCCGCCGCGCTTGGCGAGGAAGTCGGCGTTCTCATCGCCCGGCGGTGCCTGCAGCCAGAAGTTCAGGTGGTTCCTGACGCACCAGTCGACCACGTCCATGCCCCAGTCGAGGTCGTCGAAGCCGTCGCTCGGCCCGCCGAAGGCGTGGCGGCGGCGGAAGGACGGTTCGTGGGTGACGTCCATGTCGTCGATGACCACCGACTCCAGCGACGGGACAACTTCACCCAGCTCGCCCGGCCAGTACCAGCGGAACCCGAGGCGCTCTAGGAGCGCGTAGGCCGCGTAGACGACTCCTCGCAGGCCGCCGCCGGAGACGGTGATCCGGTTGCCCTCAGCCCGCAGGCGAGTAGCCTCACGGCTGAGATCGGCATCGATGCCAACCACGACGGCCGCGTCTTCGGCCGTTGGCGCATCCGTACTGATCGGCAACTCCGCCCCGGTCACCATCCGCAGATAGCGCTGGAGTTCCCCGGCGGCGAACTTCTCGGGAAGCGACGCGTCCGGCGCGATGTGGATGCTTGCCAGGCCACGCCCACCATCGACGAGCGTGACGGATGCGGACGCAGGAGTGAGAGAGAGCGCGGCGATGAGAGCGATCATGTGTGGGCTCCTTGGAGAGGGCATGGTTTGCCGCAAGCAGATAGCGGACCTCTCGAAGGCGCGGGGAACGTCGGCGGTGAAACGAACGGAGCAGCGCGAGAGGAGAGACTGACCATGATTGCGGCGAGCGTGATTCTGGCGGCATGCGTCAACGCGGCGACGATGATGGATGGCGCGCTACTGGCGGGCTTTGAGAGCGAGGCCGAGATCGCGCGAATGGACGTGCGCAGCTCAACGCGCGTGGAACTGGTGTCGGATGACGTGAAGGAAGGTACGCGGGCAGCGAAGATCACCTTCGAGGCCGTGCAGGAGGGCGGCGAGCAGTGGCCCGCCGTCGTCATGCGCAGGCAGGCCTTGCCGTTCACCGACTTCACGCACTACGGCGCGCTCGAGTTCTGGGCTAAGAACGTGGGCACGGGCGACGCGCTGCTGCAACTGGTAATCTACGATGATGGCGACGGACGCGGGTATCCAATGCCCTCACGCATTGAGCTAGAGCCAGGCGAGTGGACCCATGTCGTCGCCGAGATGCCGACGGGAGGAGTGGATCTGTCGCGCGTCGATTCCGTCCACTTCTACCAGGATCGCAACCCGACGGAGTTCACCATCGTGCTCGATGGCGTCCGGCTGATCCCGAAGTTCAGGGTGGAGGCAGGGCACTTGCGTGAGGCCATCGACCGCGCGGGAGCACTGGCCCGCGAGCAGGGAGTGCTTGACCGTCTCGAGGCCGAACTGTCATCGCTTGAAGCGGCATCAGTGGCCCTGGAGGCGGCGGCAGTGAGGACATCACCGGACACGGACGAGGCGGTCGGGATCGAGGAACGCGCGACGAAGCTCCGGATTGAGGCGGACACCCTCGCGCTCAGGATCACCAAGGAACGCGCCGCCATGCTGACGGGGCTGAGCGACCCAGACTATGTTCTCGTCGCCGAATCGTCGATGGTCAACATCATGCCCGATGGGGCGCCATTTGAGGGCCGCCCGGGCAAGCCCGTCGAAATCGCCGTCGCGGGTGGGGAAGTCGAGGCGGGGCAGATCATCATCGCGCCGCTCTCCAAGGGGCTACGCGACGTGGAGTTTGGCGTGTCGCAGTTGGCCGGGCCGCGCGGGGCGACGCTGACGGCCGAGTTATCGGCGATGGGCTACGTGTATACGGACCCCGACGTGCCGCCATCGTACCCGGTCGACCGACTCGGCTGGTTCCCAGATCCGATTCTGCCCTTCGTCGAGAGCTTCGATGTCGACCGCGACAAGGTCCAGAGCCTCTGGTTGAGCGTCACCTGTCCGCGGGGACAGAGGGCGGGCGTCTACCGCGGGGCCGTCACGGTCGCCCCCGCAAATGCGCCCGAGCAATCGATCCCCGTCAACGTGCGGGTCTTTGGGTTCGACGTGCCGAAAGAGCGAAGCCTGATGACCGCCATCTGCACCTTCGAATACCAACTTCCGAGAGTGCATGGGGACGCGTGGAATGACGAGATGTACTGGAAGTACGTCGACTTTCTGCACGAGCACCGGATGAATATGGACCGCATCTACCGCGGCCACGAGGACGCTCCGACGCTGGAGGACGTAAAGCGGATGCTGGCGGGTGGGCAAGACGCCTGGTGCCTGCGGTACATCGTGCAGCCGGGCGAAGGCGGTAGCGGGACGGGCGTCGATCCGACGACGTTCGATGAGTACGTTACCCAGGCGATCGAGGATTCCGAGGCGGCGTATGAGGTCTTCAAGGAAGCCGGCGCCGAGGACATCTGCTACATCTACTTCTTCGACGAGGTCGGTGTCCAGCACTACGATATGCTGAAGGCCGCGGCCGCGCGCGTCCGGGAGGCGTTGCCGGGCGTGCCCCTAATGACAACGGCCCGCGACGCGGACTACGGCATCCGCTCCGGGGTGTCAGAGGCGATCGATATCTGGGTGCCGCTCACGCCGGGCTTCAACACCGACCAAGGCACGGAGAACATCGCGAAGGCTCGCGCCAACGGCGACGAGGTGTGGTGGTACATTTGCATCGGGCCCCGGCGACCGTATGCCAACATGTTTATCGAATACGATGCCATCGAGCCGCGCCTTCTGATGGGCGCCATGACGCAGAAGTACCAGCCCGAGGGGTTCCTGTATTACGCCACTACCATGTGGGGGCCGAACGATCACCCGATCACCGAGGGCCCATACACGGACTGGAACCCGGCGAGTTTCAAGATCAACAATGGCGATGGGAGTTGGTTCTGCGCGGGCGAGGATGGCCCCATCACAACGATCCGGTTCGAGAACTTCCGCGACGGGCTCGAGGACTTGGAGTACTACAAGCTGCTCGAGAGGGCGATTGATGATGCGCGAGCGCGCGGAGTGTCGGCAAAACGATTGGCGAAGGCGGAGGCGCTGCTGAGCGTGCCCGAGGAACTGGTCACCACGCTGACGGAATACTCGCGCGACGCGGCGCTGCTGGAAGGACACCGGCTGGAGATTGCCAAGGCGATCGAACGGCTGACGCGGTAATGCGCGATGAATGAGCGGGAGATCACGTTGAGCACGGGACAGACCGTGCACTTGAGGAACTCGCAAGGCGTCCCGAAGTCGGCGCACGCCGATGAGACGCGCCTCCTGCTTGCGGAGCACGCGGCCGTGGCGGCGCGAGGCCGCGTCCTCGACCTCGGATGTGGGACAGGTCTCGTGGCGCTTGCCGCAGCCAGTGGCGGCGCGACGGTCGTGGCGGCTGACGTCGACCTGTCGTACTGCCGCCTGGCGACCGAACATGCGAGACTCAACAACAAGTTGGTGGAGAGCTGCCACAGCGATGGGTTCGATCACCTCCGCGGCGACCCGTTTGAGTACATCTACTTCGCGCCACCATCGCACGCTCCGCAGGCTACGGTTCGGAAGCTCATCGTCCAAGCCGCTGCGTGGTTGCCCGAGAGCGGGCGGCTCGTTCTCGCGACGCGCCCGAAATCTGGCGGAGGGCGGCACCTCCAATGGGCCGAGGGGATGCTTGAGCAGGCGACCCGGGCGTCGGCGCGCGGCGACAGTGAGGTCTGGGAGTACCAGCGTGCCGGCGCGGACGATGTCGCGGCTTCGCAAGCGGCCGACGCACTGGCCGATGAGGAATCATCAGGTATCCGCGCGACGATCAAGGGGCACGATCTGCAGTTCTGGACTAAGGTTGGCGTGTTCGCCTGGGACGCGATCGATCGTGGGACCACGCTGCTGCTCAAGCACCTTCCCCAGACCACGCCGAGCACCGTGCTGGACCTCGGGTGCGGCTACGGAGCCGTGGGGGTTCTCGCGTGCAAGCTCTACCCCGACGCGCGGGTGACGATGAGTGATGTTGACAAGCGAGCCCTCGACTGCGCAACGAGGAACGTTGAGATTAATGAATGCGGCGACGTGGAAGTCGTCGCGAGCGTTGGCTTCAGTGACATCGACGCGAGTTTCGATCTGATCCTGAGCAACATCCCCACGCATATCGGGCGGTGGCGGGTGCGGGAGTTGCTGGAGGAGGCGCGCGAGCACCTGCATCCAGGCGGCGCGCTCGTGGCCGTCATCAGCCGTCAGTTGACGGTGGACGAATGGGCTCGGGAGATCTTCGGGAATGTGGCGACTGTGGTCGAATCGAAGACGCATCGCGTGTTTCGATGCGAGCGGTGAGAGCATGAAACGACGAACGTTCATGAGAACAACGGCCGCCGGCATCGGCTTGGCGGCACTGGGAGGGCACAGCATGGCCGAGGCAGCGGAGCGCGATTACGAGTTGACTCTCAATGAGGTGCGGAGCGGATTCGATGGCGAGACGTGCTGGGTCCATGCCCGAGCGGGCGCGATCCCGGGCAGCGGGGCGGATGGCCAGCCAGCGATGGTCCTCACCATGCAGAAGCTGCTGCTGAGTGGCTCGGATATCTTCTACGGGCTGCATGTCATGCGCACGGATGACATGGGAGAGACGTGGAGCGATCCCGAGCCGCAGGACGCGTTTAGCCGCTGGGAGGAAGAGGACGGGACGGAGGCGGCGGTCTGCGATTTCACGCCGAAGTGGCACGCGACGAGCGGCAAACTGCTGGGCACAGGCCACATCGCGCGCTACCAGAACAACCGCATCATGGAGGTGCGCTCCAACCAGCCATCCTACGCGGTCTACGACGATGAGCGACGCGTCTGGGGCGAGGCCAAGACGGTGAAGCTGCCCGATGAACGGAAGCTCTGGACGGCGGGGAGCGGGTCCGGGCAGCGATGGGATCTCGCAGATGGGACGGTCCTCCTCCCGATGTACTTCCGCCCAAACCCCGACAGCGCATATTATGAGGCAACGGTAGCCCGGTGCAGCTTTGACGGCGAAACGCTGAGCTACATTGAACACGGCACGGAGCTGAGCGCGCCGGACCCGCGAGGAATGTGCGAGCCATCGATCACTGAGTTCGGCGGCCGGTACTACCTGACGCTACGCAACGACGTGAGGGGTTACATTACGTCCAGCGATGACGGGCTGAACTATGACGACCCTATACCGTGGCGCTTCGACAATGGCGAGGAACTGGGGAACTACAACACCCAGCAGCATTGGGTGCGGCACGAGAGCGGGCTGTGCCTTTCCTACACGCGGCGCGGCGCGGATAACGACCATGTCTTCCGGCATCGGGCGCCGCTGTTCGTCGCCAGGATCGACCCGGAGAAGCTCTGCGTGATCCGCGAGACCGAACGCGCGGTCGTGCCCGAGCGCGGCGCGCGCCTGGGCAACTTCGGCGTCTGCGAGGTCAACCCCGACGAGAGTTGGGTGATCGTCACAGAGTGGATGCAGCCCGTCGGCTGCGAGGAACACGGCAGTGACAACGCCCTATTCATCGCCAGGCTGAAGTGGCGATAGGGCGCGCGTGCAGGTCGGTCAATACCCCGGACTGAAGGGCATCCACAGACATGAGACCACAACACCGCATCCCCCAAGCCACCTGCTTGCTTCTTGTCTGCGCGGCAGCCTTGACCGGCATCATTCCGGCGGCTTCAGCCCAAGGAGATCAACCCACGGTGAGCATCACGCGAGTCGATCCGCTCATCCGTCTGTTCCCCGACCGACCCTCGCCCGCCGCGTTCAGCGAAGCGGCCCACGCCCCGCGCGGAGGGTCGGCGCCTGTCGCCTTCACCGTCATCGTATCGCGTGACGTCGAGGCCGCGCTGTCTGTCACGGAGATCACCGGCGAGGATGGCGTGACGCTGGAAGCCCAGCCGACCATCTACAGCCTGGTTCCGGTGCATGTCGAGGGCAACACGCAGGGCAGCATGTGCAGCAAGCCCGGCGGCGCGCTGCCGGACGGGTGGCTGGAGCACTTCGTGCGCGAGGCTCCATTCGATACCCACGAGGTCCTCGTCGAGTCCGAGTCGGTCTCGCTGGTCGCCGACGAGACGAACGCGATGCTGATCGACATCGACGTCCCGCGCGACGCGACGCCGGGCGCATACTCGGGGGCGCTTCTGGTACTCCGCGACGGCGTATCAGCCGCGCACCCTTTCACGCTGGCGGTCCATGCGACGACGCTCCCCGATCAGCACGCGCTACATTCGGTGCATTGGCTCTCGCCCGATCCCGTCAACCTGACTAGCGGCCCCGAACCGGAGTGGTGGAGCGAAGAGCACTGGGCTCTGCTGGAGCACGCCGGGCGCCAGCTCCGCGCCTTCGGCGACGATACGATGTTCACCCCGCTGATTGAAAACCAGTACCCGCTGATCCCCGCCACGCGCCGCGTGGATGGCTCGTTCAGCTTCGACTACAGCCGCTTCGACCGGTGGATGACGATGTTCAAAAACCAAGGTTATCGCCTGTTCGCCGGGCGACACCTCAACCACATGGGCGGTCGGGTCTCAGTCTGGGACGAGGCGTCCGACGAGCGCCAGAAGCTCTTCGCCGACGATCCGGGTCAAGAGAAATGGCTGGCCTTCTTGCGCGTGTTCCTCAGCGATCTTCGCGCCCACATGGCAGAGCGGGGATGGGTCGAGAGCTTCGTGCAGCACCAGTATGACGAGCCGAAGGACCCGGACCTCTACGAGGCGCTCAGCTCGACGGTCCGCGAGAGCATGCCGGGCGTGGGATCGATCGACGCCATTAACAGCCGGCCACAGGTCTTCTCGCCGCTCGTGGACCACCTCGTCTTCAACCTGATCGGCATCCGCGCCAACCGAGAACTGGCGAGCGAGCGAGCGGCGGAGGGCAAGCGCAATTGGCTCTACCACTGCACCAGCCCCTACCCGCCCTACCCGAACCGCCACACGGACTGCCCGCTGGCGGCGTGCCGGCTGTGGCCGTGGATGTGCTACACGTACGACGCTCAGGGCTTCTTATTCTGGGCCGCCAACCTCTACCGAGGAACCGCGGACGAGTACCTCACGTCGCTCGGGCCGATGCGCCCGCTGAAGCCCGGAGAGAGTCTCGAGGTCGGGCACCCGCCCGGCGACGATTGGCTCTACTACCGAGGCCCGGACGGGTTGCGCCCTTCGGTCCGAATTCTGGCTCACCGTGAGGGTCTTGTCGATCACACGCTGCTGACGATGCTTGGGGAAGTCGACCCCTTCAAGGCGGAGGCTCTGCAGGCCCGGATCGTTGGCGATGTTGTGGAGAAGATAAAGGACCACCCGGAGGGGTGGAACTGGTCGCGATATCCTGAGGAGGTTAACTACCTCAAGGGGACCCACAGCACGGACCCCGCGGACTATCACAGCGCGCGCGCGGAGATTCTGCGCGCCCTCGACGAGACGCAATGACGGCTACGCGATGCGTCCATGCCTGACGCCCGACTCATACGCCGACCGCACGTTCTCCGGCGGCGTTCCGGGCACGATGAAGCCGGTCACGCGAAACCTCCCCGGGAGCTTCGATCCCTCCGTCAACATGCCGCGCATCATCCCGTCGATCTCCCCGCCATTCCCGGTGATGAGCAGCGTGTGGTCGGTCTGGGCGGAGATCGAGAGCTCCGGAAGCTCGGCCATCACCTGCCCGTAATCGACCCAAGGCCCCGGCCCGTCGAGCGCCCGAATGTCCAGCTCGTGGTAGAGCGGGTCATACTGGTGCTGAGCGAATCCGCACAGATGCATCGACCGATGCCCCGTGGTGAAGTGGGCGTAGATCCGCTCGTGGTGAGGCAGGACGAGCTTCCCGTACGTGGCGGGGGAGATCATCTGAAGGCTGTCATCAGGCATGCCCCAGCCGCCGGCACTTGGGACATCCGTCTTCGTCTCCGCAAGTTCGTGCCAGGCCTCGATACGACCGATCGTGTGGTCGGTGATCGCGCCGAGGTACTCGTAGGCCCACTCGGGGTCCTCCATCATATCCAGACAGAGGCGCTCTTCGCCGCGAACGCGAGCGGCGATTGTGAAGATCCCATGGGTCCCGCCAGGGGAAGCGATGCTGACCGGTCGATCGCGGTAGGTCATTCCCTCGGCGAGGTCGCTCATGTCCACGTAGAGCCGGTAGAGCCGACTGGCTGTGATGGCATCTCGGAGGTCGATGGAGCGAACGTGATCGATGAGCGCGCTCTTCTCAACCTCGGCCGGTCGAGACCAGGCGAACTCGTTCTCCTGCATCGTGACGTCGCAGCCCAGCACCTCGGGCTCATCCATCCACCAACGCGGCGCGACCGACCAAGTCTCGGGCAGGCCGATCCGCGCGTCGTGGACGATGTTCTCAGCGCACCACGCCATGCCTCGCAGCATGACGTCGATCTGAATCGCCGGGTCCGTGTAGAAGTCTCTGAACGTGCTTTTGGCTGTGTCCAGCCAGAGCGCCTCGTCGGAGGCCATGGTGATCGGGACGCGCTCGTTTCGCCCGGCGCCGTAGTCGGCGTTGAGCTTCGCGACCATCTCGTTGTGTTCGGTCATCTGAGCGGAGGTCATGAGCCACCCTCCCGGGCCGGGCTCGGCCGACTTGACACGTCAACCGGCGACGTGCGACGATGAACCGCGCGATACCGCCACTGACAGGTGCAAGCCATGGGGCCACTGATTCTAACGCTACTCGCCATGACCGCGAACGCCGACACGCCCGCCTACGAGCCGACCGAGAACTACACGATCCGCGAGATTGAGCAGTTCAAGGTCTACATCAACAGCAGGCTCCTCAACGATGAGGATCTCTCAGACATCCGCGACCAGACCCTCCGCCTGCTTGAGGTCAAGCTCTACGACATCAACCGCGTCGTGCCCGAGGCCGCGCTCGTAGACCTGCGGACGATCCCCATCTGGGTCGAGGCCGAGAGCGAGAGCTTCCCGTGCATGTGCTACCACGTCTCGGCGGATTGGCTGCGAGAGAACGGGCACAACCCCGAGAAGGCCGGCGCCGTCGAACTGTCGAACCCGGCGACCTTCATCGACTGGACCTTCGAGCAACCGTACATGGTGCTGCACGAACTCGCGCACGGCTACCACCACCAGTTCCTGAAGTACGACAACGAGAGCGTCCGCGAGGGCTACCGGCTGGCCAAGGAATCCGGAACGTACGACGCGATCCAGAACTGGGCCGGCGCCACGGCGCGCCACTACGCCATGAACAACGACACGGAGTACTTCTCCGAGCTAACCGAGGCGTACTTCGGGACCAATGACTTCTACCCCTTCGTGCGGGCGGAGCTGAAGGAGCACGACCCGTGGATGTATGAAAGAATGAGCGAGCTTTGGCGCGGGAAGGCGAAGGAAGTCGCGGACCGAGAGTAACGCAGACGGCCCCGGCAAGTCGCCGGGGCCGTTATTGCATTTGCCTATACTGAGATCTACTTCACTTCGACGAGTTCACACTCGAAGTGCAGCGTTTGGCCGGCCAGCGGGTGGCCGCCACTGCCGTACGCCAGATCCGCCGGAATCTCGAGGTTGCGCTTGCCGCCAACCTTCATGCCGGCAATGCCTTCGTCCCAGCCCTCGATGACTGCTCCGGCGCCCAGCGGGAAGTCGATCGGATCGCCGCCATGCTTGGCGCTCTCGTCGAAGACCTCGCCGTCGTCGGTTGTTCCCCTGTACAGGACCGCGACCGTCTTGCCCGCCACTGCCTCGGCGCCGTCACCGATCTCGACATCCTGGATCTTCAGCCCGCTATCGGTGGTCACCCACTCGCCGGTGTCAGCGGCGGCCTCTTCAGTCGCCTCTTCCGTTGGCTCGTCGGTGGCTTCCTCTGTCGCCTCTTCGTCGGCTTCCGTTGCTTCCTCGTCCGTCTCCGTCGCCTCCGTGTCGGTCGCCTCGATTTCCTCGGGCGGCTCAATGTTCGTCGGCGCCTCTATCGGCGGCGGCTCACTCGGACACCCGGTGACGGTCACAACGGCAACCGCGAGCAGAAACATCAGCAGCATCGCACCCATTCGGTCTGTTCGCATCCATAGCTCCTTGTACGGTGATATTCTAAGACCGCGGGTCTGGTCTCGCGGCTCTTTACGCTCAGGCCTGCGGAATTCACCAACCGCCTCAGAACCACCTCTCTGCCTGGGAGGTGATACCTCCCGATCCTCGGAAACGACTCGCCCGACACGCGTTCACAGCCGGCCATGTCTCCAAAGGAGTCAGCGCTCATGGGCATTCGAGTCGGGATGTGCGGCGTCGGATCATTCGCCACGGGCTTCATCCCGCTGTTCAACGCCCACCCACTTGTCGACGAGATCATTCTCTGCGACCTCGACGCCGAAAAGCTCCGGGATAGGTCCGAGCGCTTCGGAATCCACGCCACCTGTCCGTCGCTCGACGAACTGTGCGAGCTTGACATCGATGCGGTCGCTATCATCACCCAACACTGGCTCCACGCGCCCCAGGCGATCCAAGCCCTGCGCGCGGGCAAGCATGTCTATTCGGCGGTGCCGATGGGGCACTCGTTGGATGAGATCACCGAACTCGTCCGCGCGGTGGAGGAGACCGGCCGGACGTATATGATCGGCGAGACGAGTTATTACTACCCCTGCGCGATCTACTGCCGCGAGCGGTTCCGCGCGGGCGATTTCGGCCGGATTGTCTACGGCGAAGGCGAGTACTACCACGACTACGATCACGGGCTGTATGATGTCTACAAATGGCGCGGCGGCGAGCGCTGGCGAGAGCTTGCCGGCGATCCGCCAATGCTCTACCCGACGCACTCAACGAGCATGATCATCTCGGTAACCGGCGCTCACATGACGCATGTTTCATGCCTGGGCGTGGTTGACGAGCATGAAGACGGACTGTTCGGCGTCGATGCCAACATCCACCAGAACGAGTTCAGCAACGAGTCGGCGCTCTTCAGGATGTCTGACGGCAGCACGTGCCGTATCAACGAGTTTCGCCGCATCGGACATCCGGGGACGGTAGGCATGAGTCTGTACGGGACGCTCGGGAGCTATGAGGAGCAGGCCAATGCCAAGGTCTGGGTGACGAAAGACGCCGCTGAGACCACTGATGTCTCGGCGCTGCTCGCCCCGGCAGGGATCGCCGTGGCCGACGTCGACGACCCGATGGCGAAGGTCACTTCCGCCGACGGCACTCACGCCTCGGCGTCACGCGTACATGACCTCGCCCGCCTGCCGAAGGAGTTCATCGGCCTGGGGAATGGGCATCTCGGCTCCCACCAGTTCCTGGTCGACGACTTCGTCAAGGCTTGCGTGTCCGGCGAGACGCCGCCGAACAGCGTGTGGGACGCCGCGCGGTACATGGTGCCTGGTGTCATCGCTCACGAATCGGCCAAACGGGGCGGCGAGTTGCTCGAAATCCCCGACTTCGGCGACCCGCCGGTTTCACCGGTCCAACGTCGCTCCGGGAGATGAGGAAGGGGCGCGCCGTCGGCGACCGCGAGGCCGCGGCCGTCGTCAGTCGGCCCTCCCGCAGACCGTGGGGCTGCCGAAGGTG
>CAZKUN010000036.1:0-43116 GCA_964555935.1 uncultured Armatimonadia bacterium
AGTTTCTTGGCACCTCTACCGAAAACCTCCCTGCTCATATGGGCAATGCGGGACTGACGGGGCTCGACGCGGCTCGCAATGGCGCTGTCAACGTGAGCAGCGGCCGGACATTGCTCCGCGCCGACCTGCCCACCATGGCCGATCTGTTCCGTGGGAGCGGCTACCGCACGGGCCTGTTCGAGAAGTGGCACCTGGGCGACAACTACCCGTACCGACCCCAGGATCGTGGCTTCGAGGAGAGCCTCTGGTTCCCGTCCTCCCACATCAGCTCGCTTCCCGACTACTGGGAGAACGATTACTTCGACGATGTCTATTGTCACAACGGGACGCGGCAGCGCCAACAAGGCTACTGCACCGAGGTCTTCTTCAGGGAAGCGATGGCGTGGATGGCCGAGCGGGTGGCGGGCGAGGAGCCATTCTTCGCCTACGTGCCCACCAACGCACCCCATGGCCCGCTCTTCGTGCCGCCTGAGGACCGCCATGTCGTTGAGGAAGTGTTCGCGAGCGTCGAGCACGAGTTCCCCCCGCTGGACTCCACGCAACGAAACGCGATCATCCGTTTTCTGGCGATGATCCGCAACGTGGATACCCAGGTCGGCAGGTTGCGTGGCTTCCTGCGCGAGCAGGACATTGAGCGAGACACGATACTGATCTTCATGACCGACAACGGGAGCACGTTCGGCCCGCTCTACTACAACGCCGGCATGCGCGGCAAGAAGTGCGAGCTGTGGGAGGGCGGCCATCGCGTGCCGTGCTTCCTCCATTGGCCGAACGGTCAGCTCGGGTTGCCCAGGGATGTCTCGGGGCTGACGCAGGTACAGGACATCCTGCCGACGATGATGGAATTTTGCGGTCTGGAGCGTCCCGATGGATCCGCGCTGGACGGGATGAGCCTGGCCCCGGTCCTGCGTGGCAAAGACCCCGTGCCGGAGGAACGCATGATCGCCGTCAACTACAGCCGGATGCCCGGTGATGCGGATTACCCCTTTCCCGATAGCCAGGCGGCGGTCCGCCGCGAGGGCGCCGCAGTGCTGTGGAAGCGGTGGCGCCTGCTGGAAGGCGTCGCTCTGTACGATCTCGGCGCCGACCCACAGCAACAGGAAAACGTCATCGACCAGCATCCCGAGGTGGCCGCCCGCATGTTGGGGCACCTGGACGATTGGTGGCGCGACGTGGAGCCGGTGGCCAACGACGCGCAGCGCATCATCATCGGCAGCGACGAAGAGAATCCCATGATGCTGTCCGCCTGCGAGTGGCGCGATGTTTTCGTGGATCAGCAGCGTCAGGTTCGTATCGCCGAACGCAAGAATAGCTACTGGCACCTGCAAGTGGAGCGGCCGGGCCGCTATACCTTCGAACTGCGCCGGTGGCCTCGTGAGAGCGGCCTAAAACTCCGAGACGCTTGTCCCGCCACCGAGGTAACCGATGGGGTCTACGACGAAGGCGTCGCGATGCCCATCCACCGGGCGCGCATCGGGATCGGCGGGCAGCGGCGAGAGCAGTTGGTGGAGGCCGATGATGGGGCCGCCACGTTCACCGTTGATCTCGAGGCCGGTCCCGTTTTGCTGCACACTTGGTTCGACGACGAACGCAATCAGCCGCTCTGCGGCGCTTACTACGTGCACGTGAGCCGAGAGTGAGCCGGTCCACCCAGCGATGGCTTGAGGAAAGAGCAACACCTCAAGATCGTTGACCAGGCGCTCAAGTCACGGCGTCTCCCGCTGGATGATTCGCGGGATGGCATTCCGAGAGGATTTGGGCGCGTATAGGCGGAAGGCGCAGGACATGGACGCATCCCGCACGAGAGCGATGGGCGTGACGTTCGCAGGCGCGCTGATGACTGTCGCGGCGCTGCAGGGCTCGCCGCGCGTGACGGCCCAGGACGAGGCGGCGGCCACCGCGTTTTCGCGTCACATGACGGGGACGCATGTGGTGATCGGGGACGAGCAGAAACGGATCTCATACGTCCATGGCGACCACATCGCGCCGAGGCTTCTGCCGGGCCTGGAGCGGGTGATACTGAACTCGCGTCGGGACGGCGCGCCGGCGATCTACATCGAGGAGATCAACGCCGACGGCGCGGAGAGGGTGTGCGCGGGCGATCAGGTGAGCGTATCGCCGGGCGGCGGCTCGATTGCGCTTCGGCGGGATGGCGCGATAGTGGTGCGGGAGTTTGAGTCGGGCGAGGAGAGGACCGTCTCGCCGGATGGGTGGACATGCGCGTATCCATCGATTTTGGTGGATTGGCGGGTTCTGTTCGTGCGCGACGGGAGCAGCGTGAACGTGGCCGGGCCGAATGGTCGGCAGGTCCTCGTGAAGGGTGAGATCGCGAGCGCGCCGAGGTGCTCGCCCGATGGCAGCACGGTGGCGTATCAGGACGGGGCGCACGTATACCTTTATGAGATGGAATCGGGAGAGAGTCGACTCCTGACGACGGCCGGTGGCGTGCAGAGCTGGCCGCTGTGGAGCCGCGACGGGCGGAGCGTTGCGTACCTGCAATCGCCTAGCCCGCTCGACGGCCCGAGGCATCTGTACCGAGTGTCGGTCGATGATCCTGGGCCGGCGACGCTGCTGGTGCGCGACATTCAGCAGGGCCCGGATTGGAACGGGATAGGCCTGGATGAGGGCGCGCGGATGGACGTGCCCAGGCAAGCGGCGAGCGTCTCGCGAGCCGATTCGCCGGCCGACGGGGTACTGGCGGGCGCCGACTGGCAGGGCGTGGCCATCGGGGACGGGTCCGTAACGGGAAACGTGTTGGTGGACTGCGCGTGGGGTGCGGGCGCCGTGTCGGCGACGACAGGACGCGTTCACCTCGGTAAGCGGACGCCCGAGGGACTCGCGCAGGCGGTCGAGATCGAGCTGATGGGAGCCGACTCGCGCGTCGCCGTTCGGGTCGAATCAACCACGTTAACGGCTCTGGACGCCGATAGTGCAGTCCTGGACGTGTCAGTCGCCATGGACGATGACTCGACGGGCACGGCAACCCTCCTCATATCGCGGACGACGCCGCTCGTGAGAGTGAGGCCGGGCGAGGGGATCTCAGCCGTACGGGTCATTCGCGACATCGACCTCGCCGTCGTGCCGGACCGTTTGGCGAGCGACTTGCTGTGTGGCCCGGCGGATTTCGACGCGCCGTCGGTTCCTCTGCCGAGCACGCCGATGGTGCTGTGTCGGCCGACCGAGGGCGACGGCATGCTGATGGTGGCGTCGCCGCATGAGGGCCAATCGACACGCCTGGTGCGGCCCGAGGGGACTCGGGCGTTTACGGGAGTGCGGGTCGAGATGGCAGGCCAGGAGGTGGGGGTGGCGTTTCTACCGGGGGATGACCTCTGGCACGCGGCGTCGGTCGACCCCGCTGAGGGGGACGCGGACTGGACCGTGGGATGGTCGAACCCGTTCCCCGCGCAGTGGCGACTGGCCGCGCAGAGCGATGAAGCCGGCGCTTCGATGATGGCGCGGATGGACACGCCGATCCGGGGGAAGCCGAGACCGCTTGAGGGCAGTAAGGGCATGAAGGGTCTGCCGGAATCGGCCGTGATTTACGCGTGCGGCCGGTCTCAGAACACGCCACTCGACCGGGCGATGCCGATCGACGTGTTGTGGGAGATGGTGGGACTGGAAGCGGCCACCGAGTTGCTCGACGCCACAGCGGCGCGCGGCTACCGGGAGGCCGACGGAGCGACCGCGTATGTGGATCCTCGGGTCGCGTTGAAAGTGGTGGGGTGGATCCACGGGCGGACGCGCGAGGGGGCGAGGGGACGGATCGCCAGGGCCTGCCGAGACATCGAGACGGCGTTGGAAGGCTTGGACGCGCGGGCACGCGAGTATGAGAACAGCTTCGATCTCATGCAGAACGCGTGCGACGCGGCGGGCGTCTATAAGGTTGAGGCCATGCTGGCCGCGGGCTTGGCCGAGGCGGAGCGACGGATGCGTGGTCGAGCGATTCCGGACCTTGGCGAGGTCCCCAGGAAGATGAACGCGTTCCGGCTGGACGCGGACGCGGCCTATTCACCATTTGCGTCGGCCGTGACGGGGGCGCTGACGCCGCGATTGCTGAAGTTGCAGGTGTATCGGTCGTTAGCCAAGGTGGTCAGGCATGAGGCGGGCCGGGCGCTATCGGAATCACCGGAGAAGAGCGAGACGTGCGAGCAAGTGCGCGAGATCGCGGGTGAAGTGCTGGGCAATAGAGCCTATCTGGAGGGCGACTGGGCTGGCGAGGAGCCGCTCGGGAGCCCCGAGGTGTCCTATGACGAGATCAAGGACTGGTGAATCGATCGCCGGACTGGCGCTGGCCATTGTCTTGCTTGGGGCGAGCGGCGCTCCGGCGGACGTGACCGTGACCGACCGGTGGCGCGACACGGGCAAGCTGACGCTGACGGCGGGGGATGTGAGCGTGGTTCTGTCGAAGGATGGCGCGGCGGCCGACGTGCGGCGAGCATCGCGCTATGGCCCCGCTACGGTCATGCGGCTTGCCCCCTATGGCGCGGGCGGCGCGCAGCCGACCGAGACTCAGCGCTGCCGCCTGGGGCGTCGGTCGGCGACGACGGCGGAGTGCCGGGTCGGGTTCGGCGGGCCCGCCGGCCTGGTCGAGATGAAGTTGACGCTGCGGGACGATGGCGCGATACGCGTGGATCCCGAGTCGGGGATGGAGGGGCTGGCCGTCGCGGCGGAGTTCGCGCACGCGCTTCTTCCCAGCAGGCATGTCGATGACAATATCTACACGCCGGCCGACTACCCCGACCGCGACGTTTTGCACGCGCCGGCCGAGAACATGCTGGTGGGGCTGGTGCCGGGCGAAGCAGCGATGGTGGTGGCGGCGTGGCCGAGTGGGGACCAGGCGGCACGAGTGAGGCTTTCCGGGCAGGCCGACGAGCGGAGGGTGAGCGGCCTGGAGATCGATATGGCGGGGCAGGAGCTGTATGTTGGCCAGTTCCACGCAGCGGGGATCTGGCATGCGCAGGCGTTGGATGCATCGTTTGAGCAACAGGACACTGCGCTTGATTGGACGCCACCGTTTGAGGCCCTGTGGAAAACGCAGCTCGTGGAGCTTGGCGTGCCGACGACTTTCCGAGGCATGCGCGAGCAGCGGCGTCCGTGGCGGCCGACAGTGGGGTTCTACATCTGGCCGTTCTACGAGGTAGACGACCAGGTGTACATGCACCTGCACAAGCGCTTGGCCCACGATGGCCACGCGCTGATTTATGCCTTGGAGGGCAGCGCGGCGACGCCGTATGAGTTCATGGCGTCAGTGCTGTCGGTGGATGAACTGGAGGAGATCGCTGAGCTTCAGCCCGTGGAGCGCTACTACGTCCTGAATCCGGACCCGGTCAGGGGTGGGTACGTGATGAACGCGCACTGCGCGGGCCGGGACCAACTGAAGGCGACGACCTTCATGGTGGGCGCGCAGTTCATGGAGCGCGAGTTCCTGAGCACGCATATCTCAGACCGCGCGCATGAGTGCGAGTTCATCGCGGAATACCACGTGCAGCGCTGTCTGACCACGATGGAGGACCTCGCCAGCGACCTCGAGACATGGATCGACGGCGAGACAGAGAACCCCGAGGTGGCGGCCTACCTCGAGACGATACGCGCGTTCCTGAGAGAGATGCAAGACGAATACGTCGGCGCGCTGAAGGGCGAGAGCCCCGACGACATCGTGGCGCGCGTGGGCCGAGTGGCGACGAGATTCCGGCAGGTCATCGAGCAGGATGCGGGCCTCGAGCTGGCGCCCGAGGCGCTGGCGCTGGTGAATGAGCTGAATGCCATCATCAGCATGGAGGAGGACCAGGGCCGTCGGTTCGGGTCGCTGTCTCGGCGGCTGTTTCAGTTGGCCGCGTATGAGTGCGCGGGGGATCCGCAGGCGGCCGTATACGCGCGGATGGTGAGGACGCGCTTGCGCGATCATCTGCGCTACAGGCAGTACGAGAGTCCGCAAACGGCGGGGTATCTAGAGAGCCTGCTGCCCGATCCGTAGAACCACAGGTCTCGGAGGCCTGGCGCATGATGGACCGTCAGCCGAGGGGAAGACTGAAGCTACTACTTGCCGCAGCGATAGCGTGCGCGGTCGCGCGCACCGCGGTAGGGCAAGACGAGCCCCCCGAGCCGATCACCACCACCACGGGCGCCAAGATCGTGCTGCTGCCCGAGGGGTGGTTTGAGATGGGGAGCGAGGACGGCTCGGGCGACGAGAAACCGGCGCACCGCGTGTGGGTTGACGCGGTGTACATGGATGTCTACGAGGTGACGCAGCAGCAATACGAGCTGATGATGACGGATAACCCATCGCATTTCAAAGGTGGGAAGCATCCGGTTGAGAAGGTCGATCGGGCGGCGGCGATCGCGTTCTGCAACGCGCGGTCACGGGCGGAGGGGCTGGAGCCGTGCTACGACGAGGACACGTTTGCTTGCGACTTCGAGGCAGGGGGATACCGCCTGCCGACGGAGGCAGAATGGGAGCACGCGTGTCGAGCGGGGTCGGAGGAGGCATACTCGTTCGGAGACGATCCGGCGGCGCTCGACGACCATGCCTGGCACGCCGAGAACTCAGACGAGACGACCCACCCCATCGGCCTGGCGACGCCGAATCGGTGGGGACTGCATGACATGCACGGGAACGTTGCGGAGTGGTGCAACGATCTCTACGATCCCCGCTACTACGAGAGCAGCCCGGAACGCAACCCGAAGGGCCCGGAGGACGGTGGCGAGTTCGTGATCCGAGGGGGCGCGTGGAACTCGCCGGCGGAGGAGTGTCGCTCGGCGTATCGGCTGGGGGATGACCCCGGGTTTCAGGACCCATGCTTCCGGGGCGAGCACATCGGGTTCCGGTGCGTGAGACGGGTGCCCTGACCTCAGCACCACCCTCGAGACTGGCCTGGATGATCGCTCGCGGATTGATTCTCGCTGGATGTGCAGACGATCGGTGGTACGTGATTGGGAGGCAAGTACGTGAGGCTACCAGGTATTGTAATCGCGCCGCTTCTGGTGTCTTCGCTCGCGGGGGAATCTCGAGACCAATGAGGCCTTCGGCGACTGTCAACTGCACGTCGAGCGGCGCGCGCCCAATCCTCCCGCCGGCGAACCTGTCAACATAGGCAACAGCGGCGTCTTCATGATGCAGCACTACGAGATCCAGATCTGCGGTTCATACTCATCGAAGATCTACGCAGACGGTTCCGCCGCTTCGACCTACGGTCAGACGCCGCCCCTGGTGAACGCCTCCAGGAAACCCGGCCAGTGGCAGAGCTACGACATCATCTTCAATGCGCCCGTGTTCGGCGCGGGTCCGTCCTAATCGAACACGCTGGGATCATCCGTTATCGCGATTAGGTCGACATAGACGGATTCGCGCGGGGCGAGCTTGAGGACATGCTCTCCGGCGGCCAAATCGAACGGCTGCAGGCAGGTCAGGCGTTGCTTGCTGTTGTGCGCCGCCATCGACCAGGCCCAGGAGTCGTCACTTCGGAGGGTTGCTTGGCCGAGTGGCCCGTCATCAATGCCGAAATGGACAGAGTCGTGAGACCCGACTGGCTCATCCGACCTCACGCGCATGAGCACGACGTAGCTTCCGGCCTCGGGGATGGTGAACCCGTACTCAGCAGGTTCTCTTGATTCGGCCCCGGAGACGGCGGCGCACTCTTCCCCCGAGGCGGAGGCGTCAGCAGTGACCTCGTAAGCCAGCCCGCCCGAAGGCTCCTCAGCCTCGATGTAGTGCACGAACACGCCCTCGCGTGACGGTTTGGCCTCAGGCATGTACTCGGTTTCGGCGTAGACCGTAACTGGTCGCGAGTAGCCATTTGCCAGCCTGACCAGGAATACACCCCGGTAGATCCGCCTGGCTTTCATCCGGTCGGGGACAACGCTTACCGTGAACCGCGCTGTGTCGCCGGATGCCAGCGTGCCCGCGTCAGGAGTGACGGTGAACCAGTCGAATGCGTCGTTCTTCGCTATCTTGTAGGCGCTTGAAAAACCCTCGCCGCTGACGGTGGCGGTCACGGTCTGACTCCGAGCCGCGTTGGTGTCTGCTGATGAGAACGTCAGTTGGTACCGATCGAGGTACACGGGGATCGGCCGTGCGGGAAGCACGAGGCCAGAGCCAAAGGGGATGGCCCCCATGTCAGCCTTGCCATCGACGGCAGGGGTGAAATTGTCGATCTCTGCACCGTGGCCAACCGCGCTCGACGCTTCGACCGGCGTGAAGAGCCCCGCCTCAGCGTCCACAAAGCCCGGCCCGCCGAGGATGCCGTGTGTCTCGCGGATCTCCTCCTCGGTCGAGAGCAGGTTGTAGTCACATTCGGACTGCGGGGACCGTTGCCGTCCGCGGATCGCGGTCGTGCCGGCGAAGATGTTGTTCTTCGCAACGATGCGCAGGTTCCCGGGGAGGCTGAGATCGCTGGAGTGCCCGGAGCAGGTATTGTTGAAGATGAATGACACGGCGCTCTTCCCATTGGAATGGGAGGAGGTCTTGATGGTCTGCCCTCCGATGCCGCGTTCATCCCCCATGTTGACCAGCAGGTTGCGGAAGACGTAGGAAGGGCTCGACATGCATCCCTGAATGCTCACCCCGCATAGGCATCCCTCGAACTTGTTGAGGAAGACCCTGACATTCGTCTGGCCGCCATCGATCTCCAGAGCGTCGTCGTTGGCGAAGCACATCAGGTTTCCGTAGATGTCCGCGTCCCGGTTGAACCCGCCGTCTACATGGAAGTTGCCTGCTCCCTCAACCGCGTCGTTCCAACGATGGAGGTCGCTTCCGATAAAGTCGTTGTAACGCAGCACGGTGGACTGGGGCTTGTCAATGCCCACCGCCTGAGGGCCGGCGGGATGGGAGCAGTACCACGAGTTGGCAGTGCTGACGGGGTCGTGGATGTAGCAGCGCTCCACCACCGTGCCGGTGCTCTTGCTGATGAGGATGGCGCTGTCCCAGTTGATCGCCGAGCCCTCCTTGGTGTAGAACTTGCCATCACGGTCGAAGCGCTGAGTGCCGATCCGGCCCCAGCCGGCGATGTCGCAGTTCACGATTCTGACGTGCTCGCACTTCTTGACGCTGATGGCGTCCTGAAGCCCGCCACGAAGTACCAGTCCCTCGAGGAGCACATAGCTCGCCTCGCGGAGTTCGATCAGCGGCCCCTCGCGGTCGTTGCGGAGCGCGAATCCCTGGCGGGCTGTATACCTGATCCAGCCCTCGGGCGTGCCGGATCCCGTGATGGTGAGATGCCCATTGAAGTTGTCTTCATCGAGGACGACGGTCTTCGCGATGGGAACGTCGCTGCTCCACGTCGCGAAGTCCGTCTGGGCCAGGATCTCGCCGGCTCCGTCCGTGAGCTTCAGTTCGTACGACGTGTCCTCATCCAGGTCGACGACGCTGCCCCGGTACATGCTGTCTTCCTCGAAGTAGGCAGGCGGGAACGCCTTCAGCCAGTCGTCGCCCTTTCTTCGGTACAGCACGCGCAGCACATCGAGCTTCGGACTCGTGAAGTAGATCGAACAGGTATTGAAGAGGGGAACGACGTCAAACGGTGCCACGTCCAGCCTGATGTTGCCCCCTTGGTCCCGTTCCTCGATGAGCGTCTCTTCGCGTTCGGTGAGTTGCTCCGCAAGCTTGACGTACTCGTAGGTGATCTCTTCCTCATCGCCGATTGCGTACAGGCATATCTCTATGTCGCAAGACCCCTCCCAGCCATATTTCGCGCGCATATCGACCGCGTAGAGTCCAGGTCTGTCGATCTCGATGGCGGTCCTCTTGTCGTACGGGTCCTGCCGGATCAGTTTGACGGTTCCGCGGTCGGATGCTGACGTGACATTCACGAGGAAGGAGGGGGTCTCGTCAACGTCCACCGTAATCACCTTGCTGGCAGTGGCCCAGTTTGGGGTCCCCTCTGCGTCCTGCAGATGCAAGCGCCCCGTTTCGACAGTGAGCTGGCCTGGGGTCGAGGGGAATAGCCCCCAGTCGCCCTGCGAGAAATCATCGATGACTTCCGCATGGGAGGGGGCGAGAGATAGCACTAGAACTACGAACACGAAGCAGGGGGTAGTCTTCATGACCTGTATCTCCAGACGGCGCTGGTATTGAGCCCGTGAATCGCTACTTACGAATGGTAAAGGGGCCGGCAGGCAGCGACACCTGCCCGGCTTCATCGACGTCGGCAACGGGCTTGTCGTTCGCTCCGCCCATGTATCCCCCGTTGCCACCGCAGCCGACTCTCGCAGCCTTCACCCTCCACGCAGAGGGCCGCTTCGGTCTGACCATCGGCGAGTATGTCCTGCCGCGACGTTAGCTGCCATGGACGCGTCAGGCTGGTCACCACAGCCGGACCCGCGCGTAGCCTATCGTGGTTGGTGCGTCCAGTCGCGGTCCGAGGAGATCCAGTACCATGGAGGGCGCTGATCCCCCGCGCCGCGTGGCGGCGAAGAAGCCCCTCATGGGGTGTTGCAGCGGCACTTTCACCGCCGGGCCAAGGCCGCCGTCAGGGAGCAGTTCCGCAATGCGGTTCTCAGAAAGCGCCTCCCCGGAATCGTCAGCGCCGCCGACGTAGTAGATGATGAAGGTCCTTCCATCGGGCGTGATCTGCACGCGCGGGTTGCCGAGCGCCCCTGGGATCTCGCCGGAGATGCCCTCACCACTCTCCAGCAGCACGTGCCGCGACTGAATCTCGCCGTTCAGGATAACGGCATGCTTCAGCGCGTACGTCCGCGTGATGTCCGGGAAGTGCTCGTCCCGCAGTTGCTTGTGGATCGGGTGTTCGTACCACACGATATGGACCGCGGCCTCCGCATCGATCCACATGTCTCCCGGGAAGAGCCAGCCCCCATCGGCGAAGGTATTGGCGACCTCGAGCCATGGCTCAAACGGCTCGTCCATGATGTCTGGCGTCCACGTATAGTAGAGTCTCCGCCAGCGAGACCCCCATTTCCCTCGGCCCATCAACTCCGGCGTATCTACGCGATCCCAATGGTCGTACGCGGCGGCGCCGCAGAAATGCGCGGCTCGGTCGCTGAGCACGACGTTCGGGTAGTTGCAGCGGGCATGGCTGCCGCCGTACGGCTCAACCTCGCCCTGCGCGATGGTCGGCCAGGCCAGTTTCCCAGTGGCCGCCCACTGCCCGTCGCGGTCGCGGAAGACCCATTCCGAATGGCTCAGGCCGACGTTCTGGAACAGGATAAGCTCGCCTCTTGGGCCATCGGCGGCGAGGGTGCGGTAGGAGTGCTCCGAGAACGCGGGATCGCCGTCCCAGGCGGGTAGTAACGTATCGTAGGCGGCCTCCGGATCGCCGGCATCAAATCGCAGTATCTCAGGCCGCGCCGGGCCCCCGCCCTCCCCGTCGGGATCAGTCACCAGTGTCGGGTTCGCGGAAAGGAACAGACGGCCGTCGGGGAAGCCGACGATCGGGCACGGCTCGCGAGTGCGTCCCGTCTCGTCCACATGCTCGAGCTTCCAGCCGTCAGGCTCGCGGCGCATGAGCATCCAGCGCACGTTGTTGAGCGGCTTCGCCTGTATGAGGGTCTCCAGCCCGCTCGCGAACACCTCGTCGCCAATGCGAACCAGGCAGGTGGACCCCCAGCACCACATTGGGTCGGCGCCGTTGTCGGCCGGCTTGTATGAGTACACCTCCTCCTCCGTCTCGACAGACGGCTTGAGAGCAGGCGCAGCCTCCACTTGCGGCACCTCCTGACCGGACAGACGGAGTGATAGGCAGATCGTCGCCACGAGCACGGCGGGGAAGCGCATCTGGGTCTCCCGATTCATGGGGCGGATGCGGCCTGTGCGAGCGACAGAGCCGACCTACTGGCTCATGCTCGCGCCGACCTCAAGCGCAAGACGGATTACCTCTTGCCGGGCGCGGTTGGCATCGCCGTTGGTGAACTGACCATGCGTGCACAGCCATGGCATTTCGTCGAGCAACTTGGTCAGCGCCGTCTGAGCCTTCGTGGCGGCTGCGACGGCTCGGGGCGCGTCTGACGCCTTCGCCTCATCGATGAGCGCTTGGAGCGTGTAGAGATACCTGTAGTCGTCGATGCCCTCGCGGATGCCTTCCCACTGAAGTGTCGGCACGAGGGCCTTGCCGTCGGGGGTGGGATACGCGATGCAGGCGTCTTTCGCTTCTCCCTGCGAGGCGCCGTCGAAGTCATCGTATGGGTCGTCCTTGGGTCGAAGGAACGTCCAGCTCCACGCCCCGGTCGCGCCCGTGCGCCACAGGTGGAAGCCCGTCATGAAGCGATTGGCAATGACATTGCCGTCCTGGATGAAGCCGCCGTTGGTATAGCATCCGCTCCCATACCACCAGAAGTGGTCGCCCGCGGCCAGCGTCTCCTCCCGCAGTTCGGCCGTGGACTCGGGCGTCCTCATGTGCCCGAACGCGATGTTGTTGTAGCAGCGGAAGTCCAGGTACGGGTCGAGGTAGTTCCTCACGAAGTCCCGGTAGCACGTGTTGAAGGTCTCGAAGCCGGCATCCTTCGCCAGCTTCAGCGTTTCGACCACGGCCTCTCCCTTGTTGCCTCCGGAGGGTTCATCCACCGAATGAAGGCAGTGCGGGGGCCATTGGTTCTCGATGCTCTCCTCGTGCAGAAGCGCGAGCATCTGCCGATAGGCATCGATGAACTCGGGAGTGCGCTCGTCGGCCTGAGCGCCGATGAGCTGCTTCACGAATGGCTCGCCGCCCTGAACGGAGATGACCATGGGGCCGCCCAGTCCCACTTTGCGGTACAGGTCCATGTGCTCGCGGAACCTCGTGAAGTCCGCGGCGACCTTCCCCTCGGCGTAGGAGAAGTCAACGTACGTGAGCGGATAGAGCATGAGAGCGTTGATGCCGTGCTCCCGGAAGTCGATCATCTCGCGCTCGATCTGTTTCGCCGAGAAGCTCTTCCAACGCGCGGTGTCGGGGTAGAGGCCAAAGACGATTCCCGGCGGCTCGCGCAAGGTGAAGGGGAGAACCTCGACGTTGAGGCTGAGAGCCTCGCTGACGCGTCCCTTGGCCCTCAGCCGAACCGTGGTCCCGTACTCGCCGGACGGGCAGTCGTCGGGCACCCGGACGATCATGTAGAACTGCTGGGGCTCGCCTTGCTCTAGGTCGACTGTCTTGCGGCGCTCGAGCAACTCCGGCACCACGTGGAAGGTCGTCGAGTTCCAGTTCGTTCGCTGTGGCCAGCATCGCGCCACCCGCACGTCGACGGCGCTCGCGGAGATCGTGGCCCCATCTGGGCCCGCTAGGTCAGAGAGCACCAGCCGGGCCTTTGGAAGATCGCGTAGCGGATAGACGGCGAAACTGGCGGGCTCAAACTCAGATGGGGCTGCTGCGACGCGCAACTCAGAGACGATTTCCCCCGGCTTGGGCCGGCTGGTCGGACGGATGTCGCCCGGTTCGCTGCGCGTAAACACCTGGTACCCGCGCTCCTCGTCTGCCTTGGTCGGGGCCGGCGGGCTACGCTCTTCGACGTGCTTCAGCTCCTGAAACAGCGCGCCATACGCGGTCGCGATCTCTCGGTTCAGCGTGGCAATGGCCTGGTCATCTCGGCCCAGCAGCCGCGCGGCGACGATGCACATCGTCAGCCCCTTGCCGGCCACGCGCGCCACGACTTCGCCCGTGGCCAGTGGCGTGTGAACCTGGTCGTGGATCGGCTCGGGCTTCCCGTCCGCGAAGACCTGGAGGTGTAGCTTCATGCCCGCCAGCGCGGCGGGCCCCGCGTTCAGGCGCACGCCGACCTCGGCCTGTTGTCCTGACTCGCGCGCGAAGACCGACGCGAGCGGCTCCACCGCGCTCGCGGCATCGTCGGCAAACGACGGAGCAACGTCGCCCGCCAGGAAGAAGCGCCGGTATTCAAGGACCGGCTCGTCCTCTCGATTTACGAGGCGGGCGGCAAGCGTGCAGACCCTGAGTTCCGGGCCGGTCACGCGCGCCACGATCTCGCCGGGGCCCGGCGAAGTGTGGGTCTGCTCATACAGTGGCTCGGGGTTGCCGACTTCGGATACTTGCAGGCGCGCCTTCATGCCCGCCAACGCCGCCGCACCCGCGTTCAGTCGGACGCCGACCTGCGTCTCGTTTTCCGCTCTGCGCGCGAAGAGGGAGATGAGAGGCACCGCGAGACGAGCGGGATGGTCGGCGACGAATGGTACCACGTCGCCCGACAGAGAGATGCCGCAGTCCTCGATGATGAACTCCGGCGTCTTGCTCAGCACGACCGACCACGCCCTGCCGTCCTGCCCTTCCGCGACATCGACGCCGATGCTGCACGTTGACTCCGGCTTGCCGATCGTGGTCTCCCGCGCGACCTGCTCGTCGCCCGGTCCCAAGACAGTCGCCACAACGTGCTCCGCGGGCCCCGACCCGCTGACGTGAACCGTGAAATGCCTCGCATCCGGCGGCACGAAGAAGTAGAGACGCCGCGTGTAGTAGACGAGAGACAGCGGAGCGCCCTGGGAGGCCTGAGCGCACGTGTACTTCACGGCGCTGGACACGGTGCACGAGTTGTTGCGCGTGTCGATCTCCAGGCGATGGATGCCGGCCGACGGCCTGTCAACACGCACCTCTGTCTCGCCGCCCCTCGCGAGTTCGCCCTCCGCCAGCGCCTCGCCGCCCGGTCCGGACAGCGTGTAGGTAACGATATCGCGATAGCTCCCCACGCCCACATTCCGGAGGGTGGCAACCAGCGGCTCGCCTCCGACCGAGTACATCAGGAGGGTGTTCTTCCCTCGGAGAATCGTCTCGCGGCCTTCGAGCGGGACCCGCACGTCACCCGCGACGGGGGACACGTAGCCGCCCTCCAGTAAGATACTGGGGGCCGCGTCAGCGAAGAGAGCCAGGGACAATGCAGCGCAAGTCATCACCGTTCTCACGAGTCACTCCTTCCGGGATTACCCATACCAGACTGGCCGCGTCTGATGACACTTCATCAGCGGCCCCGCAGAACCCTGTTCCGAGCTGTGTTCAGTAGCCTCTGCAGATAGGTTGGTGTCGGGTGCCCCCCTTGAACTGTTGCCGTTGGTTCTGCCGCGTCCCCAGGGCCCCGGGGGATGCGGCACGGACCGCGACGATAGCAACTCAGCTCGGTGATGCGGGAGTTCAGCTTGGTCGCGGGAACTACGTGACGCGACGTCGGTCGGCGGGAGGTCGGTTGGGGCATGCCTGGCCAACATGCCTGCAGGACGGTTCGCAACCTCGGCCCGCGCAGAGGGAGACAGCACGTGGCTATCGACGAGATCCACATTCTGCACCACACCCATGTGGACATCGGGTATACGGACCTGCAGCCCGTGCTCTACGAGAAGCACGTCGAGTATATCGGCCGGGCACTCGACTGCTGCCGGGCGACCGATGACTACCCCGACGACTCGCAGTTCCGTTGGATCAACGAGATCAGTTGGCCGGTAACGCTGTTCCTCCAGCAGTGTCCCGACCGCGCGGAGGAGCTTGCGACTCGGATGCGCGAGGGTCGCATGGAGCTTTGCGGGCTGTATCTGGATCCGACGGAACTCTACGACCAGCGCAGCTTCCGAGAGTCATTGCGCCCGGCGCTGGAGTTGGCCCAGCACCACGACCTGGATATCACCACAGCGATGACCATCGATATCCCCGGCCAGGGGTGGGGTCTGGTGGACGTGCTCGCGGATCACGGTATCCGCTACTTGAGCGTCGCGCCGAACTCCATGGTCAGCAGGCCGCTCCAGGTGGAGCGGCCGTTTTATTGGGTCGGCCCCGGCGGCGGCCGCGTCCTGGTGTGGATGACCGACTGGCGGAAGGGCTGGTATGGGGAGGGCCACGTACTGGGCTTCACGCACGGCTTCGAGGCGATGCGGAGCTCGGTGATGGAGTACGTGGACCTGTTGGCCGGCGAGGGTTACCAATGGCGGGCACTGGCGTTGCACATGGCCGCCGACAACTACCCGCCGCTCCCGGAACTGTCGGACCTGGTCCGGTCGTGGAATGAGAGCCCTGGCGCGCCGCGGATGCGGATCTCCACGAACCGCGAGTTCTTTGACCGGATGGTCGAGCTGCACGACGAGAGCTTCCCAGTCTACCGCGCCGCGTGGCCGGACTGGTGGTCTGAGGGTCTCGGGTCAGCCGCCTACGAGACGGGTCTATCTCGCGAGACCCACTGCCGGTTGCAGCGCATCGAGGGGTTGCAGAAAGCCACGGGTCGCCACGAGGATCTCTGGCCGATCTTCGATGACCTGATGCTCTTCGACGAGCACACGTGGGGCGCCCAGAGCATGGCGTTGCGACCGCACTCATTCGACAGCCGCGCGAGTTGGACACTCAAGTCTCAACACATCTACCGGGCCTGCCATGCGGCTCGCAGACTAGAAGCAGAGCTGGCGGCGGGAAGCGCTCGCCGCGATGCAGGCACCGAGGACTTCCGAGATGCCACCGTCCGCGAAGCTGAACCCGGCGCGCAACGCGTCACGCTGACGAACCCGCTCGACGACGACTACATCGGCCCCGTGGCCCTGCCGTCGGTCGCGTCCGATGCAGCAAGCTTGCGATTCTCGGATGGGCGCGTAGTGCCGTTGCAGAGATCGGCCGCCACCGACCTCGCGGAGGCAGCGGCTTGGGCCGTCGTGGATCTGCCGGCGGGAGCCGTGGCGTCCGCCACAACCAGCCAAGACGATGTCGATCCGGGATCTGCGCCGGTTGCTGATAGCCTGAAGCTCAGCAATGAGTTCTACCAGATTGAGTTCGATCCGAGCGGTCGCGTGGTGGCGATCACCGACCTTGAGACTGGCAGGGAGCTTCTCGACGCGAGCGCGCCGTGGGGCTTTGGGGAGACAGTCCACGAGCACATCGTGGGGCAGCAAGACCGGGAGGCGGTCTGGGAGCGAGGCGGGACTGAGATTCCCTACGGCACGCGTCGCACTGACGCGCCCTTCCGCCGCGAAGGATCGCTGGCGCAGGCTGAGTTCGCGGGCGCGCAGGCGGGGCCGGTGTTCGCCTCGGTGACGTGGCGCAGCAGCCTGCCGCACGTCCGGCGCGTGGAGACTGAACTGCGACTGTGGCGCGGTCTGAAGCGCATCGACGTCGAAGTGCGGCTCGATAAGCAACCGTGCGAGACTTACGAGAGTCTGTATGTCGCTTTCCCGTTCGAACTCGACTCGCCCCGCGCCTTCATTCATAGCTGTGGAGCAACCTTCGAGGCGGACAAGGAACAGCTCCCCGGCTCATGTCGCGACTTCTACCATGTGGAGCATTTCGCGGGCTTTGAGGGCGACCAGGGCTGGGCCCTGCTGTGCCCCACGGAAGCGCCGCTGGTGCAACTCGGCGACATCACCTTCGGACGCTGGGCCGACGAGCTACCCCTCGCCGGGGCGCGTTTCTACTCCTGGCTGACGAACAACTTCTGGTACACTAACTTCCCCGGCTACCAGATGGGTCACCTGCGCTTTCGGTTCACGTTGACGACCGGTAGCGGCGCGCTGGAGCCGGAGGTCGCGGAGCGCATCGGGCGCCAAGCCCGCGTCGGGATCGTCGTAGCCTGATCCGCTACCTGGAGGCCAAGCTGATGACGCGTGTCGGTCCATCTGTCGCGGCTTTGCTCCTCATGACGGCCTCGTGCCTGGCCCAACCAGAGCCCGAGAACATGGCTATCCACAAGCCCTACACTCTCTCCCTCGAGCCAAACTACGACTACTGCATGGACGCTGATGACGCAGTTCAGTTGACCGATGGCGTCCATACGCAGGGGCACTTCTGGACGCAGAAGACCACCGTCGGCTGGACCGTCGCCGAGCCCGTCATCATCACCGTCGACCTGCAGCAAGTCGAACCGGTCGTCGGCGTGTCCTTCAGCACCGCCGGCGGCGAGGCAGGCGTGAGCTGGCCCTGGAGCGCGTGTGTCCTCGTCAGCGACGACGGAGAGAGCTGGACGCTGGCGGGGGACCTGGTTCGCCTGGCGGCGCCTAGCGGCGGCCCTCCCGCTGCGGGTTACGCCACGCATCGGTTCGTCACCCAGGGGCTTCGGACTCGCGGGCGGTTTGTCCGCTTCGCTGTCATGCCACTCCCGTACACATTCGTCGATGAAGTCGAGGTCTACCGTGGGCCCGATGAGTTGCTGGCCCAGGTCCCGAGTGGGCGGGAGGTGACGGACATGGCGCAACTCGAGTTGGAGACTAAGGGTGCTCACGCGATGCGATCCCGTCTGCAGGCCGACCTCCGCGCCGCTGAGCAAGCCATCGAGGGCTCGGACCTGCCGGAAGCGGACAAGGCGGGGCTTCGGGCCAAGACCGCGACACTCGCCGCCGAGATCGAGGCGTTGCCCGGCGAGCTTCCCGCCGGCTTCACGACGGTCATGCCATTTAGCGATCTCCAGACGAGGGTGTTCGCTCTCAACGCTCCCGTGTTGCGGGCCCGGGGGCTGCCCGCCCTGACTGTCTGGGCGCAGAACCGTTGGGACATGCTTGAGCCGACGCAGGCGCCTGAGCAGCCGACCGACTCGGCGCCGTCGCTGTCCCTACACATGATGCGCAACGAGTACCGCGCCGAGGTATTCAACCTCACCAACGCCACCGATGGAGCGTTGGACGTGTCGGTCAGCATCCGTGGACTGCCAGGGGGACCCAACCCCCAGTACGTGAGCGTGCGCGAAGTGCAGTTCACGGATACCTACGTCCGAGTCCCGATTGCCGCCGCCCTACCGGAAGCGCCGAAGACGTCGAAGGGCTACCGCATCAGCATTCCAGCCGGGATGACGCGACAGGTGTGGCTGGCCTTCCATCCAACCGAGGTGAAAGCCGGCGCATACCAAGGGGAGGTCCGCGCGCGCGCGGGCGACGAGGTCACTGACGTTGCAGTGCCTCTCGCGCTGCGCATCTACCCCTTCGACTTCCCCGCACTACCGTCCATCCACGTTGGGGGCTGGGATTACACCCAGGGCATCTCCGACTACGACGCCGCCCACGTTGACCAAGCTGAGTTCATCAAGGTCTTGCGGGAGCACTTCGTAGATACCCCATGGGCCGAGGGCGTGGCGTTCGACGGACTGGAATTCGACGGGGAGGGTACGCTGACCGCCGGCCCCGACCTCGCCGCGTGGGACAGGTGGATCGCCAAGTGGTCCGGGGTACGCAACTACGCGGTCTTTCTTGGCGTGGGCGATAGCTTCCAAGGCGAAGAGATGGGCACCGAACGGTTCGACCGGATGGTCGGCGAGTGGATATCAGCCTGGGTGGAACACCTCCAGGCGCAAGGGCTGGAAGCCCGACAGCTTCTGCTTCTGCTCGTGGATGAACCACTGAGCCCCGAGCAAGATGAGGTCGTCATCCACTGGGCGAGGGCCATCGGGGCAGCTCAGTCGGACGTCGTGATATGGGAGGACCCGTGCCACATCGATCCACTCGCGTCCAACCCGGAAATGTATCCTGAATGCACCGTGCTTTCCCCCACCGCCACGCGCTTCGTCGGGTCCCCTCAGAGCTACCGCGACTTCTTCGTGGCGCAGCAGGAGGCCGGGCGGGAGCTGTGGTTCTACTCATGCGTGAACGGCAAGCACCTGGATCCCATCACGTACCATCGCGGTCAGTTCTGGTTGGCGGCCAAGTACGGCGCGAAGGGGTCGTGCTACTGGGCGTTCGGCGATGAGGGCGGAGCCGGGAGTTCATACAAGGCCTACACCTCGCCCGGGCATATGTTCTCGCCGCTATTCCTCGATGCCAATGGGATCACGGATGGGAAGCACATGGAGGCGATCCGGGAGGGTGCGGAGGACTACGAGTACTTCGCCATGCTCCGGCGGCGCGTCGCGGAGGTGGAGGCCACCGGGAGGACGGGCGCGGCGTTGTCGGCGGCGAAGGAGTTGCTGGACACGGGGACGGATCGGGTCGTGGCCGACATCACCATTGAGAATCTCGACTGGAAGATCCCGAAGGACCGCGGCATCATGGACCAGGTGAGGGTAGAAGTGCTGGAGGCGCTCGATGCGCTGAGAGGGATGTAGGCGGCGAAGCCCTGCATTTCAGGTAGGGATGGACTTCTTTGACGGGACAGCCGATAAGTCAGAAGAAGCTCGGGATGCTCGCACTGTGCCGGCCCAGCGCCCCGTCGAGTTGCAGCAGAGAGTAGATCAGGATGCCAACATGGTCAGTCGCCATGTAGTGTCGCTTCATGGGATGGCCAACGAATAGCCTGCCCCGCCAAAGCTCCCTCGCGGCCTCGTCGGCAACGACTTCGGCTAGCCCGAGCCAACGCTCGTCGCCAGTGAGGCGGCGCATGCTCAGACAGAACTGAATCATCCTGCCGTAGTGGTCCGCGAACATCCCGAAGGGCGCCTGGTAGGCGTACCCTCCCTCTTGGTACAGCGCCATTGCCTCTGGGTCCGGCTCGGCGCCCGCCTTCTGCCGCGAGTGCAGGACGCCTCGTTCCTTGTAGAACTCCACGGCCAGCGGCTGAAGGAGCTGGGCCAACTCGGGCCAACTCTGGCACCCGCCGTATCGTTCGCGCCACGCGCGCGTCAGGACTCGACCGAAGCGTTCGGCCGTCTTGAGGTACGCTGCGCGGTCGACCTCCTCGGCGGCCCACGCGTAGGCCTGAGCCATCTCGAGCGGTTCTTCCTGCCACGCGACATGGGGCTGCCAGACTGCGAGGTGGCCCACGGGCACTGACTTGTCCCCCGTGACCAGCTCCCTCCGCGCGTTGGGCTCGACCGGCGACCCGTCGACATTCAGGGCCGCGTAGAAGAGCCCGCGCTCCTCGTCGTATCCGTGCTCGGCATACGCATCGAGGATCGCGCGTCCCATCTCGACCAGCTCGGGGTCGCCCGCACGCCGCCCGGCCTCAATCCAGGCGTGGGCGACCGTCGACTGCATCGTGGTGAACTTGGCCCCGCTGTGACGACCGCCGAGGCTGTCGAACATGCGCGTCTCTTCATGGCGGGCCACCCAGTGGTATCCGGCCACCTTCGCGCACCAGGCGCGGTAGGGATCGGCTTCGGTCTGGGACGCAACGTAGCCCCACTGGGAGATTATGCTCGCGGATGTGAAACTGAAGGCGTAGCCTGGTTGCCCGTCGCTGTGTCGGTTGGTCTCGCCGGTGGACTTGTCGACCACATGCCACTCCCACATCAGCCGGGCGTACTCGCGCATCGCCACCGGGTCGGCCTCCCACCAGAGTTCCCAGGCCAGCGGCCAATTCCACAGTTCGTGGAACTCCTCCTGATGCGAGACCTCGTCCCGGTGGAAGTGCCAGTACATGTGCCCGCCCATCGCGGGGAAGCCCCGGGAGTCGACGGCCTCGTTCAGAGCGAAGCGGAGGGCGTCGAGGGCGGCCTCGCGGTACCGAGCGTCGCCCGTGATGTCGCTCATCGCCACAAGGGACTTCAGGAGGGCCTGGTCGTAGTAGATGTTCCCGCCGCCGGGGGCGCGACGGTTCTCGAACCGTCCGGGGTCGAGGCGGACGGCGTCAACGGCGTAGGCAGGCGGGTTCTCGGGGCAGTCGAGAGTGTCCTGGTCGAGGATGGCGGCGAAGAGGGGACAGCGCGCTTCACCGTAACGGTCGCGACCGCGCTCGATCATGTTGTCGAGCATCGCACGCACCAGCGCCGTGTAGCCGCCTTCGGTACCCATCGCGCTCCCCCTCGGTTCGTCGGCGAGCGCGGCGACGCACGCGCCCAGCGCGATGAGCACGGACGCGCTCGCGAGCGACCGGCGCGACTCAGAGAATGGCATGTGGGCGGTATTCGCAGCCGGGACGCCAGTCGCCTTCGTGGAGCGCCGGCCTATCCACGCCCTCTCCGCGCAGTGCTGTGGTGGCCGGAGCACATCCGCCGTACTCGCCACTCCAAGGCGAGCCCTCAGCCTCGCGGCTGGTACGCCTCGCGGCTAGGAGCCAACTCGGCCCACCCGGGCGGGCGCGCAGGTCGGTGTCAGGAGGACTGCTACCTGCTGACGAAGTGCCAGCAGGCTCTTTGGTGTCCCCATGTCAGCGAGGACTACTGCCGCGAACCCGCGAAGTCAACGCCAACGAGCCGGAGGAGAGCATCCATGCAGTTGCGCAGTCGCGTCATTCCAGCTCACGCCACGGTCGCGAACCTCGCCGTGGCCCTCGCAACGCTTTCAATCACGCCTACCTGCGCCCAGCCGGGGCAGGTCCGAGACCTGCTTGGCGACAAGCCCATGCTTCACATCACGACGTTCGAGTCGGGTCCAGCGCTCGACGGCGTGCTGGACGATGAGGCTTGGGCGTCTGCCGAGCCGGCCGGGCCATTCTGGCATTTCCAGACGGGCGCGCCGTCCAAGCACGACACGACGGCCTGGATGGGTCTGGACAGCGAGAACCTCTACGTCGCGTTTCGCTGCGCGGAAGCAGAGATGGGGAAGCTGAAAGTCGACCGGCTCCCGCCGGACTCGATGACAGTCTACGCGCGCGACCATGTGGAGTTCTTCTTCGCTCCGGATGCGCTCAAGCCGACCTACTACCACTTCTCAGTCGATGTGGCTGGCAACCGGCACGATGAAATGCCCGGAGATGACTCGTGGCGGCGCGACTGGGAGGCGGCAGTGTCTCGCGAGGCCGACAACTGGACGGTGGAGATGCGCATACCCCGCGATGCAATCGGTCTTCGCAAGCCTCGCATGTCGCTGGCCAACTTCTGTCGCACCCGACGCATTGAGCCGGGCGAGACCTCGGCATGGTCGAAGACCTCGGGCATCTTCCACAATCCGGCGCGCTTCGGGCGCGTGGTGTATGGGCCGCCGGCTGATGTGAGCCTGCAGTCCGTTTCCATCAACCACCCTCGCGTAGCAGATAACCGGATCGATGTCCTCGTGGCGGGCAAGCAACGGCCTGGGGACGTGGTCGTCAGGGCCCACATGCTGACGGAGAACGGGATGTCGCTCATCGGCGCCCGGGAGCTGCAGGTGACAGACGGCCGCACGGCCTCGGTGAGCATCCCGCTTCGCGTGAAGCGTACCCTCACGACACGCCTGACCATCACGCTCAAGCTGGACGGACGCGTGGTGAGCTTCGCCGACGCCTCGGAGGTGAATCTCGCGGGGCGCGAGGTCGCCCCAATCAGGCAAGTGCTTGGGCCGGAGGCCCGGCCCTCCATGCGTTGGCTCGACACGCAGAGACTGCGCGGCATCTCGTACGGGTTCACCTTCCTTAGCCCGATGCCCGATGACGGTCTCGTGAACGCGGAGCCACCGGCCCCAGTGGGACCTGGCCCGAGCCTCCACCTGCGCGGCGAGAGCTACTTCAGGCTGCACGTCAGAGACGGTGAGGAGGTCCGCTTCACTCTCGCCCCCGAAGCCGGCGACTCTCCCTTCACGGACTCGATCTACGCCCTATTCGGGCCGCGCGGCAAGATGCTGGGCAAGGGGGTGGTCGCGGCGGGGACGGAGTCGGAGATACGGATCGAGACCTACACGCCCGGCGCTCACACGCTGCTCGTCAATTCCGGCCCGGCCTCATGGAACCCCTACGCCATCGCGATCGAGAATCCCTACTGGGTCCTCGACGCTCGAGGCAAGAGCCGGTATGTCGGCACGCCTGTCAGCCTCCACTCGTTGCGGGACTGCAAGCTCGCGGGGCTAAATGTGGGGCTGACCGCTGCGTTCCTGTATGGTTCATTCGAGACCGATGAGGACCTCGTGCAATGGCGGGGCAAACTCGAGCAGGTCTGCCGGGCCTCCCAGGACGCCGGGATGAAGCTGATCCCCTATGTCGGGTGGGGCTGCGTGAAGGTTGAGTGCGATGCCGCCGGGGACTACGTTCGGGCATTGACGAGGCTGCCCGTCCGCGGACCCAATCCCTGTCCCGTCTCTCGGGAGTATTGGGAGCGAACCTTCCTGCGACGCGCGCTCGCGATCGCCGAACTCTCGGAGACGTACCCGTGCGTCATAGGCGTCGGGCTCGATCCGGAGGCCTACTACTTCGGCAACTGGTACGCCGAGAACTTGGAATCGCCGGAGGACAAGCGCCTGGCGAGTTCGACTTACATGCCCTACGGCGCGAGCCGCGAGAAGTGCATCTGCGATGACTGCCTCCGCGGCTTGCTGGACTCCAAAGGCATCGCTGATCCCGGGTTGCCCGAGGACGGGAACGCCCGGTTCGACTGGGTTGCCGAGAACGATTTGCTGGACGACCTGTGTGCTTACCAGCAGGCCCGGCTCGAGGAAGTGTTCACGAGCATAAGGGAGCGCGTCCACGCGGTTAATCCTGAGCTGCAGTTTGCCGTATTACTCCTAAGTAGTGCGGATAACTGGTTCTGCCGAGGAACGGCGCGCGCGTTGAGCACGGCCGGGGTGCCGGCGCTGGACTTCGACGAGAACACCTACATCTCGGGGTACAGCGTTCGCGCAGTGCAGGACAAGATCGACCGTTACGACGGCTGGGGAGCGCGCGTGGCGCACGGCGGGTGTCTGTGGGCTATGAAGCACCCGCCCCATAACCCGAACTTCCTCTCCGCACAGATGTTCAATTTCGGCATCTACGGCCACGGGTACTGGTTCTGGCCGGGGTTCAGCTCCGTATGGCGCAGCGCGGATACGCTCGGTGGCTACTTCAGTCTGTCGGGCTACTCAGAGGACTACTGGAAGGCCATCGTTGTGGCGAACCAAGAGATCGAGAGGCGTGTCGCAGCACCGACCTCGTACCGCTCGCCTCTGGAGCGCATCGAGGCCCGCCTGACGATCCCCGCATCTCCCGCCGGGAGTGAAAGCAACGAGTGGGCGAAAAAACCATGCTACCCGGTGCATGTCTGCGCGGGCACGCGCTTGTCGTTCACCGTGCCGGATACGTCAGACAGCATTCGCGTGGAGTGGGGTTACCGCGAGACCCTCGGCGACCGGGCTCTGCTTGTGAATGTGGCAGGGACCGAGCGGCGGCTGAACGCTCGTGTGGAAGCGGAGAAGGTGAACATCTCTGAGTTCGTCGTTCCTGAAGGCGGGTGCGCGGGATGGATTGAGTTCGAAGGCGCCGAGGGCCCCGGAGAGTGTATTGGGGTCAATATAGTAGGTGCGAAACCGTTCTTCGGCGGCGAACCGGGCATGACGCTCCGGTGATCCGCAGGGGGGGGCGAGCCAACGGAGGATTGGGGGATCGCCCGGCGTCAGACCGCCGGCCCTTACCGGTCAGACTCCGCCAGCCGTTCGGCGACGCCGCAGACGAGCGCCCAATGGATCATCGCCTGGACCACGCCCGACGTCGGGCAGGCGCCTGGGCCGCCGGCCGGCAGGTCCACCGCCGCGTCGTGCGCGGGGATGTGCGTGTCTATCACAATCTCGGCCAGATCGATCACGGTCTTCCCCGAGGGATGCGTCCGCAGGATCCGCGCCGGATCGCTTCGCGGCGCGACGGCGATAATCGTCGCCCCTGAGTCCTTGACCGGGAGAGCCACGTCGATGTAGCTCTTATGCACGCCGTATTGGTGCGTCATCACCACAACATCTCCCCGCTTGAGCCGGCCGATGGCGGCCTTGTCGAGGGTCTGGAACACATCCGGTCGTCCACGGCGCCCGGGACCGGCCTCCCCGGGCATCAGATGCCCCGCGAGGTACTCGTAAGCGACGCGCCCGTCGGCGAGGGCCTGAGCAACTGTACCGACCGCCCGGGTGAGATTCCCCCACTCGCGGTCGATGACGGTGTCGATGTTGGCGTCGAGCACATCCAGGTAGCTAATCGCCGCGCTCATCAGTATCCCACCGCCTGCGACCTCTTCCGGGCCGCCGCGTTGAACTCAGCGGCTCCCGGGCGCTTGATGCTCATCCACACTGTCGGTGGCTTGCCGCGCTTCTCCATCGCCTCGATGTAGGCCGCCGTGAGGGCCCAGAGGATGGCCGTGTTGAGCGTGCCCGAGGTGGGGGCCATGGGCGCGTCGACGCCGCGCACCTCGATAGCCGCGTCGGCGTCGGTCACGTAGTTGTCGATGGCCACGTCACACTCCCGTCCCAGCGCGCCCCTGGTGTCTCGCACGGGACAGACCGCGACGGTCAGCGCGCCAGTCTCACGCGCTGCTTGAGCGAACGAGACATCGGCCTCGTGCGCGGAATCGTCCGAGACGATGATGACCGCATCAGCGTTCTTGACCGATGCCGCATCACTGGCTCGGCTAATGGCCATGAGCCCTCCTGCGCGGCCGCTGGCCTCCGCGGCGTACGGCCCGCGTCGGTCAAAGATCAGCAGCGCGCCTCCGGCCGCTACGCGCTCGGCGAGGCGCTCGCCTGCCTCCCTGAGAGCACCCGCCTGCTCGGACCGCACCAACTCGAGATCGCGTCTGATGCGTTGAACGTAGCGCCGCATCGCGGATCGCTCCGTCCGCGCGAGGACGGGCAGTCCCGCCGCCGCGGCCAGCAGCCCGGCAAACTCCCTGCGTAGCATGTTGACACCTCCGGGTGCATCGGTCGTCGTCGCAGCCGTCGAGAATCACCGCGATGCTCTCTGTCTTCTCCAGCGCTCCCGCGATCTCCTGGCGCTCATCAACGAGCCGTGCGTCCGTCTCGTGGGAACCGAGAAATGCCCGGGGGATGAAGGCTGCCGCCAAGAAGAACCCGAACCGGGAGGCGACAGAGGCCGACGACGAAGGAGACGCGCCCATGGAACGCCGCGACAGACTCGCGGGCTGGAAGGACAAGGTGCTCTTCACGCCCGGCCCGCTGACCACAAGCCAGAGCGTCAAGCAGGCGCTGCTGCGGGACGTGGGGTCGCGCGACTCCGAGTTCATCGACCGCGTGCGCGACATCCGCCGGCGGCTGGTAGCTCTGGGGGGCGTGAGCGAGGCCGAATACACTGCGGTCCTCATGCAAGGCAGCGGCACCTTCGGCCTGGAGTCGGTTGTTGGGTCGACCATCCCTCGCGGCGGCAAGCTGCTGGTAGTTGTGAACGGCGCGTACGGCCGGCGCCTCGTGACGATTGCCGAAGTGTTGGGGATCGAGACGATCACGCTGGCGTACCCCGAAGACACCTTGCCCGAGCCCGCGGATGTCGAGAGGGCTTTGGCCAAGGATCCCGACGTTTTCCAGGTCAGCATGTGCAGTTGCGAGACGACCAGCGGGATAATCAGCCCCGTCCGCGAGGTGGGTGACGTAGTGCGTGAGGCGGGCCGAACGTACTTCGTCGACGCGATGAGCAGCTTCGGCGGCGTGCCGATCAATCTGGCCGACTGCCGCATCGACTACCTCGTGAGTTCGGCGAACAAGTGCGTGGAGGGCGTCCCGGGCTTCTCCTTCGTCTTGGCCCGGCTCGACCCATTCCTCCGGACCCACGGTTGGGCGCGAAGCGTCTCGCTGGACCTGCTGGCCCAGTACGAAGGGCTAGAGAAGAACGGGCAGTTTCGCTTCACGCCGCCGACCCACGCGTTGCTGGCCTACGACCAGGCGCTAGACGAACTGGAGCAGGAGGGCGGCGTTGCGGGCCGCGCCAAGCGCTACAAGGCCAACCACGAAACGCTGGTCGAGGGAATGCGGCGACTGGGCTTCCGCGAGTACCTCAAACCCGAGCTGCAGAGCCACATCATCACCTCGTTCCACTACCCGAATGACCCCAACTGGGATTTCGAGCGATTCTACTCCTTGCTCAATGACGAGGACTTTGTGATCTATCCTGGGAAGGTAGGGGATGCCGACTGCTTCCGTGTCGGGAGCATTGGGCGGATCTTCCCAAGCGACGTGCGCAATCTGCTCGGCGCCATCGGCCGCGCGCTAACGGACATGAGGGTCCAAGTTCCGTTCGGTCCCTCAGGTTGACGAAGGAGGATGGACTATGGAGTTTGTTTTTGGGAGACAGTATCGCGGAGAGTTAAAGGCCGTCTTGCTCGACTGGGCGGGAACGACGTTGGACTACGGGTGCTACGCGCCGGCCGTCGTGTTCATCGACGTCTACAAGAAGCACGGCGTGCCCATCACGATCGAGGAAGCGCGCGTCCCGATGGGCGCCCACAAGCGCGAGCACATCCGCCAAGTATCGCAGATGGACGCGGTGGCTGAACGCTGGGAAGCCAAGCATGGCCGCCGGCCGACCAGCGATGACGTTGAGGAGATGTTTCAGGAATTCGTCCCGATGCAGCTGGAAGTACTGGGCAACTACGCTGACCTGATCCCGGGCACGCTTGAGACGATCGAGGCGCTCCGCGGGCGGGGGCTGAAGATCGGCTCGACCACTGGTTACACCACCGAGATGATGGCGATCCTTCAGAAGGAAGCCGCCGACCGCGGGTACGTGCCCGACGTCACGGTCTGCGCCGCGGACGTGCCGGCCGGTCGCCCCGCGCCGTGGATGTGCCTGCGCAACGCGGAGCTATTGGGGGTCTACCCCATGGAAGCGATCGTCAAGGTTGGCGACACGCTGCCGGACATCTTCGAGGGCCTCAACGCGGGCATGTGGACCATCGCTCTGGCGAAGACCGGCAATGAGGTCGGCCTGAACGAGGAGGAGATCGCGGCGTTGGATGCCGAAGTGCTGGAGCGCAAACTCACGCGGGCCCGTGACCGGATGGCGATGGCGGGCGCGCACTACGTGGTCGATTCGATTGGCGACATCATGCCTTGCATCGACGACATCAACGCTCGCATGGCACGCGGCGAGCGTCCGTAAGATGACCCGTCGAAACGGACATGCGTAAGGGGGATACCGACATAGCCACAACCAATGCGGAGCCGACCCCGGACAGCGGCCGGTACAAGTGGTGGCGGATACGGATCTTCATCATCACGTGGGTGGCTTACGCCTCCTTCTACCTCACGCGTAAGGCCTTCTCCGTCGCCAAGGTCGGCATACTCGCCGATTCGAACATGAACATGTCCGAGGAGTCGATGGGACTCTTCGACGGCGGCTACTCCATCGCGTATGCCATGGGGCAGTTCTTCTGGGGCATGATGGCCGACAAGCTCGGTACGCGTAGAGTCGTCGTGATCGGCATGATCGGCTCGATCCTGGTCACGACCATCATGGGTTTTTCGACGGTCACGGTGCTCTTTGGCGTGCTTCTGTTCATCCAGGGGCTGTGCCAATCGACGGGTTGGGCGCCCCTCAACAAGACCATGGCCAACTGGTTCTCGCACAAGGAGCGCGGGCGGGTCCTGGGTTTCTGGTGCACGAACTACGCGTTTGGTGGCCTGGTGGCGTCGCCCTTCGCCGGCATCATGGCCGGCCGGGTCTTCAACGACTGGCGGTACGCTTTCTTCGCTCCGGCCGTGTTGCTGGGGATCATATGGGTCCTGTTCATAATCCTCCAGCGCAACCGCCCCGAAGACGTGGGGCTCTTGCCGATCGAGGAGCACAAGGGCGAAGAGGAAGCCGTGCTTGACAGCCACGAGGCGCCGGATGAAGAGCCGGAGGGCTCGTGGAAAGTCATCGGGGAGGTCGTCCGCAATCGCACCGTGATGACCCTTGGGCTCGCGTATTTCCTACAGAAGCCGACGCGGTACGCGATCCTGTTCTGGGGGCCGGTCTTTGTCGCTCGGCGCCTGCATACCGACGACATGGCCCTCGCGGGCATCATCGCGTCGGCGTTTGAGTTGGCCGGAGTCGCGGGGCCTATCGCGGCCGGGTTCATCTCCGACAAGTGCTTCGGCGCCCGGCGGATGCCGACCGCCGTGATTGGCCTGGTGCTCCTCTCGGGGGTGCTCTGCCTCTTCGGGCCGCTCACGGCCGGCGGCAACGCGTGGGCGATGGCGGGCGCTCTGTCGATGATCGGCTTCTTGCTGTTTGGGCCCGACTCGCTGGTGAGTTCAACCGCGGCGGTGGACTTCGGGACCCGCAAGGGTGCCGGCACCGCAGTGGGGGTCGTCAACGGCTGCGGGTCAGCCGGGCAAATCCTCGGCGCCACGCTACCGGGGTACATCCACAACGAAGCCATTCTGTTCTACATATTCGCCGGGGCCACGCTCCTGAGTGCCTGCATCCTGGCGCCGATGTGGAACCGTAGGCCTCCTACCCATCACGAGGAGGATGACGACGAGGAGTAGCCTGGACGATGTCCCGGCGTGTATTGGGCGATTCTTAGTGCTGTCTCTCCGACCCGGACTCCATCTCGCCTGGAGTCTGGGGTATTGCGGGATGCGGGCGTCGTGCCACTGGGCGAGGTCTTCGCTCAACTGAGGTCTGTTGGGTTCTCGGGGTACATCTCCATGGAGATCGGCGGGAAGCCGGAGCGCGCATCTGTTGAGGCATCCGCGGCCAACGTCCGGCGCCTGTGGGAAGAGGCAAGTTGAGGGTCATCTGGACAGGCTTTCGAGCTTCACCAGCATGGCGAGGACACGCAAGCGCGCATCTTCGGCCACGCGCGATGGGACGGTGTTGTCCCATTCCTTGTGGGCGATAAGAATACCGCGTCTGTCCAGCCGCTCCATTGCCTCGTCCGGCAGAGACGCGGCGAGCACGGCCGCCTCGCGCACCGCCGGATCACGTACGCCACGTTGCTCGAGATCCTTGGCCCTGCTGCGCAGCATCAGCATGTATTGGTAGTCCTCGACCCCCTCCCGCGCCGCCTCCCAGTGCTTGGACGAGGTGATGTCTTCCCGGCCGATGTAGACCGGGGTGAAGCTGTTCTTCTTCCGCCAGGCAGCGTAGGGGCGCCAGCTGTCCTCACCGCCCCCGTCACAATAGGCCCAGAACGCCGATCCCGTCGCGCCGGCTCGCAGGCATTGCCACGGCTGAAGCCTGTAGTAGGCGGGATCGAACTGGCGCACAGGCCCTTCGCACATGTAGAACCAGACGTCCTTCCCCGCCCTTTGGAAACCCCGATAGATCTCCCAATACTCGTCGGTGTTGTTCGTGAACGACCAGCGTTTGGTCCAGATCGTGTCGCAGGAACTCAACGCCTCGATCTGGCGGGGGTCCCGCTCCGTACCCACAGTGGCGGTGGTCAGCACGCGGATGGCGCGCGTCCCTGCTCGGAACGGCTCCGCCCACTGCAGCGTTTGCTGGTACTGCTCCTCGGTATGCGGCTCATCGACGAAGAGCACGCCGACTTGGCCCGGCTTGAGCCCAATACGCCGGTTGTGCTCGGCCCAATCCGCTGCCCACTGCGACAGCGCGCGCGGGAAGATGTCCTGCTCCAGGCCGATACCGCCCAGCTTCGAGCCGGCCGCCGGCCATACGCGGGCAAAGATGGCGTAGCACTTCGCGTCGGGCCACGCCTGCACCCACTGGTCGAACTCCGAGTAGTCGATCTCACCGACCAGATCGCCGTCATCATCGAACGCCCCGGGCCCCGGCCACGGCACTTTCATGCTGACAGGCACGTTCACGAAGTGCTCTCGAAGATCACGGACGGCGGCGGCGCGATTCCGAGGGGTGAGTTCGCGGGAGATGTGCGGGTCGGCTTCGAACGCGTAGTCCCACATGCTAAAGAACAGATCGGTATCGTCCGGGAAACGGACATCCGCAATGGAGATGGTGAGAGGCACGCGTTCGGTCACGCCCCCGCCCGTCAGGACAACCTCCCCGCGGTAGTCGCCGGCGTCGAGATCGCCGGGACGAAACAGCAACCATACCTGCCGCGGCATCCCGGCCGGCACGTCGATGGAATACGCGCGACCCTCCCGCGGCAAGGGCACCAGAGCCGACGCCACGACGACCCCATCACGCGTGTCAACGAACTCCACCGCGTGCGGCACCACGTGACTCGGGCTCGTCCCGCCGGGCAGACCTGTGATTCGGAGCTTCAGCCGTCTGGCATCCGGCGATGCGTTGGTGAGGTTGAACGCCGCGGACCGGAACTCGTTCCTCATCATGCGCACGTGCAGCTCAGCTCCCTCGCCCGTCGGTTTGTCGAACGGCGTGAGCGGGGCGTGCATCTCGTTCTGCCAGAGCCGGAGATCGCTTCCGCCGTCGGCCGCGAGGACACGGGCGTGGAGCGCGAAGACCTCGCGATGCAGGGCGTTGAAAGGGACAACCGCCCTGAACGTCCTTGTGTCCAATGGGAAGTCGCGTTCGGTGATGCGACCGGCGAGGCGGTCCGCCGAGCGCAGCGCATCGCGCTTCGCCGAGGTGGCCAGTTGGGAGCCCTCCAGTTCGGCTCGCACGCGCTGAAGGTCCAGCCGGAGGCGGTGCGCGCACCCGAGCCGAATCATGCGCTCCGGCTTGATGCGCTCCTCGGTCCTCACCCCCGGCGATAGCGCGAGGAAAGCGTCTGGGCCGCGCGTGATCTCGATCTCATCGCAGAAGACGAAACTGCTGGACGGCACGACAACGAGCCGGACGAAGCGACCCCGAGTCTGCAAAGCCGCCGTCTCATATCGGAAGCGGCGCACGGTCCATCGCGCCGCCGGATCAGGTAGGTCACCCCGAGTCAGATCCACGAGATCGCCGGCCGAACGGAAGCGTTCTCCGTCGTCGCTGACCTGGATGTCGATCATCAGCGGCCATGAGACGCCGCCCCATCCGCCGGCCGTGCTGAAGGACACGCCCGCAATGGGCTCGACCCGGCCAAGGTCTGCCATGATCCACACGTGCCGCGTGTGCAGCCATCCCCAACCGGCAGTGGTCGGCGTGACCCAGAATGCTCCGGGCTCGCCGTCCGTGTACACGCCGTCCGTCAGGTCAGTGCTGTCGCTGGGGCCGCCACACTTACTGTAGTTCGTCGGCTGGGAGAATGTGTACGGTTTCCCGAGCGCGATGTTAGCGCCGGGCTCGGCCACGGCCACCCGCAGACCACCGGCAAACAGCGCCGCGAGTGTTGTGCCAAGGAGGGCAATGGGGGCAGTGGTTCGCATCGATGTCGCCGTTTTCTCTCGCGCGTCGTACAGCCGGGCGGAGGCCCCCATGCGGGGTTCACGCGTAGAACCAGGACACGGGGACGCGCGCAATGCGGAGGGTTTCGAGAGACGCCCCTGGGTGGCCCGCGTAATAGCTGAGCAGCGCGAGGTCGTCGATGAACGTCGTGCTCAGGTAGCAGTAGGTGTGGCTGGTGTCGGATTCCAGCAGTTTCTCATTCGTCCAAGTCGCGCCGTCGTCCCTCGAGATGCTCGACGCCAGAGGTGTCCGGTACCCCTGGTGCGTGCCTTGAGTCAGGTTCGCGACGGGGTTGCGAATGAGCAGGAGGTCGCCGGTCGCCGGGATCCTGGTGAGCACGAACGGCGCCTGCGGCGCCTCGATCTGAGTGGCGGACGGCTCGCACCAAGTGTTGCCGCGGTCGTCGGACGTCGACTGCCAGATGCGTCCCTGGTCAGTGCGCATCAGCATCCACAGCGTTCCGTCTCTCCTCTCGATCGCCCTCGGCTCCATCGCGCCACGCTTGGGCGCGTAGACCGTATTGCTCTGGTGCCACGAGGCGCCCTCATCGTCGGAGCAGGCCGTCGCAACAAGGAGGCGCTCGGTAGGCGTCCAGATCTCGTCACACACGGAATACGGAAGCAGGACCCGCCCGTCATTCAACTCGACGGCGCAGTCGTTCACGATACAGTAGTAGTCATCGCCCGGAGTGCAGCAGACCGCATCGCTCCAGCTCTGCGCGTCATCGTCGGAGCGGCGCATCCATACCCGACACACCGTCCGCGAGTCTTTGCGCAGGTAAAACAGCAGGATGGCGCCGGACTGGAGTCGGAGCAGGCTCACGGACATGACATTTTCCCGGGCCTCGTCGCGCGACACGAGGATCTCGGGCTCGGTCCAGCTCTGACCCCGCTCGGAAGAGGTCCGGCACGCGATGTCGGCGAGCGCGTCGTCCCTGGCCTGCCGGAAGCTCGTGTAGGCGAAGAAGACCGTGCCGTCACGCAGCACCACCATGTCGCCCTCGCCCGTCCTCGGGTGAGTGGGCGTGGACGGTACGAGATCGATGAATTCAGGGGCAGCATCCACAGTTCGCATCCTATCCCCCCGAGGAACTCCGTTCCCGGGGCTGCAAGGCTCATTCTATCCGGTCGGTAGCGCAATCTGGTGCCCTACCACCATGGCAGGGGTCGACTTCGCGGGACTCCCGATCAATCCTCCCCGCATGCAGTGACTGGTGCCGGGCGAACTGAAGGAGAGACACCGCGCGCGGATGCCGACAGGACAGTCCTGCCGGAGTGCCGAACTCAGGGGAGCGTTCAATCCGCGCGCTCACGCGAGCATGCAATGACTGACTCTCCGCCAGGGATCTGAGGTGCGACATGGTTCATTGGTTCACGCGCGAACGGCTCGTAGGCATCGCGATGCTAGTCGCGTTGACCCTCTTGCCGGCTCTCTCAGTTGCCGGCCCGCCGGCGCCGTCGCACGACATTGACTTCGAGCCGGTCGTGCCGATAGCGCGTCCGCCGACCGACTGGGCGTTCAACGAGTACTGGGAGACGGGCAACGTTGGGTCGCGGGATTTCTGCATGGCCGCCCAGGGCCCGTATCTGTGGCTCAATGACGAGCACCTCGGCGGTCTGCGTCAAGTCGGGCTGCTGGACCGCGTCATTCCCGGACACCTGAACTTCCAGTACATCAAGTACCTGTTGCCCGAGGAGCGGGAGAAGCTGGCGCCGGACTCGCCGATGCGCAAGATGATCGAGAGCTTCCTCGCGGAAGGGTGGCCGATCCACACCATCTTCTACTCCCGATTCCAGGGCAACCCGCCGCCCTCGGCGGAGCTGCTGGAGATACTGGACGACCAGTGGATCGGCGATGGGCAGCCCGAGACAGTGTACCGCCTGGAACCGGTGTTTCATTACCTCAAGACGGGCGAGCGTTGGGTCGGCTCCTCCATGCACCTGTGGGACCCGGCTGTGGCGACTGACTTCTTCTCGAACGACCTTCTGCCGCGCTTGGAGGGGGACTTGCCGTTCGTCCGGGACCTCGATCACGAGTGGACTCGACCCGAGCTGCGCCGGCTCTCAGACCTCTACTGCGAGGAGTTCTACCGGCCGGTCGGGCGGGCACTAGCTTGGGGGATGTACGTCGGCAACTACCACCTCGCGTCCCTCCCTAACACCGTGGCCGTCGGCGAGAAGGGGGCGGACGCCTTCTCGGTGGCGCGCCTGCGCGGCACGAACCGCCAAGTCGGCGGCGGCAAGTTCCAGGTGGCCTGGAGGGGACACGAGCCCACTGAGATGCACGCTTATTTCGACCGGGCCTGGTACAGCATCGACCGTGAGGAGTGGGGAATCCCGCTGCCGCACCTCTGGTACTACGTGTACCGACCGTATCTGGCGGGGATCAACTACTACATCAACGAGGGCATGCCAAGCGCCTGCATGCAGGACATCGAGGGCGATGACCAGATGGAGCTGTCTGCCCTGGGGCACATCGCGAAGGACATGCTCGACTTCGCGGACCGCTGCCCCGACCGTGGCGTCAGCATCGCGCCGATCGCGCTCATGTTGGACTACAACCGGTCCTTCCCGCAGCGGGGCGTGAGCTACTTCGGCTACAACCTGGCCAACGATGATGCTGACTTCTTCAACCAAGGGGTCTTCGAGGCGCTCTTCCCGGAGCACCGCCACGCGGAGGATACTGCCGGACGGCACCGCTGGGCGAGATCTTCGACATCCTGCAGCCCAACGTGCCCGGTGAGGGAGCCGATCCGAAGGCGCTGGCGAACTACAAGGTACTGGTGGCCCTCGGCGGCATGGAGTTCGATGAGGACCTGTCGGCTAAGGTCATCGACCACGTCCGCGGCGGCGGGACGCTCGTGCTCAACGCCCCGGATATCACGCCTCACTTGCCGGCCGATTTCACCGGTCTCGAACTCACCGGAGAGACCGTCACCGGCGGCGATGTCACGTGCGCGCTGGATGGTCGCGAAACCGGTGAGGCCCCGTATCTCCTGCACGGCGCCACGCTCGCGACCGCCGAGCCCCTCTTCCGCGATGCCGACGGCCGGCCCGTCGTGACGCGCAACGACTTCGGCCAGGGGCGCGTGGTCGTTCTGTTGCCCCAGCACTCGGTGCGGCGGGAGGCGACGGAGATCAGGAACTGGCGGGGCATTCGCCACCAGAGCAAGCCGCTGCTGAACTTCGTACCACACCTGATGCAGCACCTGGCCGCGGGCACAACGCCGGTTGAGGTGCGCTGTCGACCCCAGGACCAGCACGACTTGTCATGGAGCGTGGCCCAGAAGGGGCAAGGCTGGCTCGTGACCATGTACAACTACTCGTGCGCGCGGGAGGAGATCGTTGCCAAGCGAGGTGGCACGGGCAAGGTCCACGCGACGTACCCTCTGAAGGAGGTGCCGTTCCAAATCGCGTGCCGCGCTCCGGTGACTGACGTGATGGAGCGCTACGAGGAGCGCGACGTGAGCTGGGAGTTGGTGGAGGGGCAAGCGGTCATCTCCGAGACCATGCACGGCGGAGAGATCCGTGTCTACGAGCTTCAGCCGGAGAAGATCGACCTCGGCGCTCGCACACGGTACGTGAACCACGCCCTCAACCAGCCGGTCACGGCCTCCTCGCACCTGACCCACTTCCCCCCCCCCCCCGAGCTGGCCGTCGACGGCAACCTCGACGCCGCGAATCACTGGTGGTCGGATAGCGATCCCGAGCGCCACTATCGCTTCGACATGCCTCAGTGGCTGCAAGTGGACCTCGGACAGCCCCGGACCATCGACCACATCTTCGTCCTGTTCCACTGGTGGGAGCACGAGAGCCTACAGACGCGGCTGCGGGTCTACAAGTATACCATCGAGGCTTCCGCTGACGGCGAGACCTGGCAGACCGTCATCGACGAAAGCCGGAACGAGGACAACGCCCGCCGCGAGGGCATGGAGCGTTGGTTCGACCCCGTTGAGGCGCGCTATGTCCGGCTGACGGTGCTGCGCAACTCGGCGTTCAGCGGCGCGCGAGTGGTGGAGCTGAAGGTGATGGGCGAGGAGACGGAGGAGGTCCGTCCCGTCCGCCGGACGATTGTCCCGGACTGGGAGGTGCAGTACCCCGCGTCGATCCGCGCCGTTGCCCCAGACCAACTCACGTACCTGACCGACATCGAGCCGAAAACCGTCACGCCCGGATGGTTGCCAACGGGCAAGACTTGGGAGCAGATGAATGGGCCGGTGAAGCTGGTCACAGACGCCTCCGGCGAGGGGCGGACGTACGAGAAGTCCCTCTACGCCCAAGCCGCGTCCGAACTCGTCTACGCGCTTGACGGCCGGTACAGGACCTTCGTAGCCGTGGCCGGCATCGGCACGACCAAGGCAGACTGCTCAGTGGAGTTCATCGTGCACGTCGATGGCGAGGAGGCGTTCCGCAGCCCTCTCTATCGCATCGGACAGCCCGTGCTGCCCGTGGTTCTCGACGTGGAAGGCGCGAGGGAACTGAAGCTGGTCGTCACCGACGGCGGCGATGGGATCACCAACGACTACGCGTGGTGGGGCGAGGCGCGGCTCGTGGCCAAGTGAGCCGGGAAGTGCCGCACCCCGTCGCCGCTCGCGTGCGGTTTGGGTGCGTGGGGCATGAGACGGGGCCGCTATTCGTCGGTCTCGCCGGCCTCGATGGCCTCTTCCAGGGCGGCCTGGCCCTCGGCCGACCAGTAGCCGCAGTCGAGCTGCAGGAAGACCGACGTGTAGGGCAGCACGAGGTCGGTCTTCAGGATCAGGATCTGGAAGGTGGCGGCTGCATCGTCGAGCTTCTCAATGATGTCCTCATGGGGGAGGCGCTGAACGTCTCGGTCGGCGAGGACCCGGTCGAGGTCCCCGCGGCATTTGCGGATGCCTTTGGCGTGCTCTTCAGGCACGTAAGCGAGTTCCTTGTCGACATAGACGATCGGCCGGACGTGCGGAGCGTCGGCTACGGCTTTGAGCGCCTTCTCGATGACGGTGAAGTGGTCCTCACCGGTGGCGATGGTGGTGATGCCCGGCGCGGATTGGGCGGGATAGGCCGAGTCGACAATGCAGATCCAGTTGCGGTGTCCGTAGAGCTGAGCGGCCTTGGCGAGCGCGTCCTCCCACTCCGGGGCGTCAGCGTCTTGGGCGACGGTGGCAGCGATGGGCACCAAGAGAAGAAGCAGCAGACAGAGCAACGAAGTGTGAGTCATGATGTGCCTCCTGAGTTCAGAGCGCCGCAGTCGCGCGCGGCTGCCCACGTGGGCATTCGGTTGGGCTCCAGCACGTTCGTCGCTGCCGCGGAGTGGGCCTTGTTGGGCACGGGAGACGGCGCGACTGAGCGGGCTTGACTTGGCGGGCAAGGCATCGGCCACTACACCAGAGCAACCACCAGAGCCTGCCCGGCCGTCAGCTCCAGTGTTTCGGGAAGCCTAACGTTCACTCGCGTGCCGGCAACGAGAAGGTCCGCTGTGATTGCCTTTCCATCGACCGTAGCCTCAACGCTCTCCACCTCATGCCCCGCGTCTACCTCGAAACTGAGCTTGTCGAGCCTCAGCTTCCCCCACTTGAGGTCGATCGTCTCCGTCTGCTGACCTCGTCGGCGATCTTGGCGGAAGTGTCCCCAGCCTTCAGCGGCTGTGAACGCTGCGTCGAACTTCTCCGGCGCCAGCTTGGGCGCGAAGCTGATGTGGCCATTCGGTCCGTGGTACTGGAAGCCGCAGAGCCCCAGGAACACGCCGTATCCCGCCATCGAGCGGCTGTAGTGGTCAGAGCATTCGATCTCGTTGTACGGGTTGCGCTTTGAGGGCGAGTACCGCTCGTGCACGGCTCGAGTGATCGCGACCCCCTTCTCGACGAGGTCGCTCCCTGGTTTCGCCTCGTGGATCATGTGGGCCGCCACCTGGTATTCGAACCCGTTCATGCACTCGTTAAAGTACCCGACGAAGGTCTGGTTTCCTCGCGTGCCCGGGGCCCTCTCGGCGCCGCCCTTCGGCCAGGTTGTCATGAGCAGTCCTGCCTCGCCGGGCATGGCGTACCAGCGCCCGCCGTCGATCACGTCTTGCATTTCATTACGGTATCCGCCTGCGTCGAGAGCGAAGTTGTACTTCCAGAGCGACCGCAGCGCCGATCCAGTCTCCGACTCAGGCACGACGCGCTCAAGCCCAAGCTGGATCGCCCAGCTCTGGCCGAGGACCTGGTCGATGTGGCATCCGTCGTTGGTGTTGGTGGCCTCGTACCCATCGTCTGGCTTGTGGATGAAGTACTCCCCGTCATAGAGTTCGTCGACGAGGGTTTTCCCGCCGGTCGCGACGACCGCGCGGCACGCCTCGGCGAAATCGGCGTCACCCATGTCATCGGCCATTGCGGCCCCGGCCGCCACGGCCCCAAGATAGAGGCTGGAGATCCACGCCATCGGACCTTCCCATGCCGCGTCGAGCGTGTTGTATTGGGTGCAGTCGAGGATGCCGTTGCGATCAGGGTCGAGCGCCATCAGGTACTCAACCGACTTCTTTACCCTCGGCCAGATGGGACGCAGGAAACTGTCGTCGGCGCTGATCGCGTGCTCGCGCCAAGCGCGCATGATTGTGCCCGCCTGCCCGTCATGGGCGACCATCCGACTTGATTCGCCGCGATAGTCGAGCGCGCCGTCCTCGCGGAAGGAGATGCCGTAGTCGGTGACAGTGCGAAGCGAGCGCTCAAGCTCGGGGAAGATGCGCGCCATGCCCTGGGCGTAGTTCCACACGTGCTGGCACGTCCCTGGGCAGCAGTCCGTGCCTTCCCATCCCCAGACGCGGCCGCTGTCAAACCAGTGAAGCGTTGTGGTCGCCAGGCAGTTAAGCGAGACGAAAGACCGGTCCAGCAACCAGTGCGGCAAGGTGGAGTCGTACCACGTCGCGTTCCAGAGCCGCGTGGTCTCCGCCAGGCGGTCGAACTCCGCCACCACGTAGTCGGCGACGGCATCCGCGTCGGCGAAGCGAGCGGCGTAATGGCGCTTGAGGCTGGCCAGGTCGATGACTGAGCCCATCTCCCCGCGGATCTGCCGGTAGTGAGGGAAGTGCCAAGCGAGCAGGAATGTCACGCGGCGCTCCTCGCCGGGCCCCAACGTCACGCTGCCGCCGACGGCGCCCGCCGGCCGAGCGTCGAAGGCTGTTTCCGCCGGCTCTTGCCCCTTGCCACGCTCATCCAGTGCCGCGAACGCCGCCTGAGCGCCCTCGGCCACATCAACGACCGCCGTCCGGAGCCTGTTTGCGCCCAACATCCGCAGGGCCATCGTCCCAAATCCGGGAAGCTCGTCCAGCGCCTCCGGCGGACCGGGGGGAACGTCTTCCATCGTGATGTGGTCAACCGCGACGTGCCCCCAGCCTCCCTCGACGGCATCGACGATGCGGATCTGAGCCGTCTTGCCCTCGAAATCGTAGACGTCAAACGCCGCCGGTCGGAGGAGCAGGTCGCTGCCCCCGGCTTCGCTGGCCACGGGCACGCCATCGATGAGCAACTCGATGCGCGCCTCCTTGCGTGGGTGGCCGCCGCCGACCTTGAAGACGATGTAGTGGCGCTCGATCTCAAACTCCGGGCTGGTCAGCGTGCCCGTGAAGTTATCGGCCGCTGCCGGATCGCCGCCGCTGGCGCGAGTTTCGTGGGTGTTGACCAGCCCTTCGCCCACGATCCCTTGAAGCTGGTCGAAGTCCTCCAACTCGTCCTTCCGGAAGGGATGGTCGCCGAAAGCCTCGCCCTCCACCGTCCAGTCGCCGTAGTCATCGCCCTCGAAGTCGGCGATGAGTATCGGAGGGCGCGGCTGCGCGAGCGCTTGGTCAAGTGGTTCGTGAGCAGAGCAGGTGAGGCGCCCCTTCCCGAAGCTGATGCGTCGCCGGCCGACGCGAGCCCGTGTCTCCTCCGGACAGACCGCGTTCTCCATCCAGCCGGCCAGATCGACCGAAGCCGGCTGGTCGCTGGTATTGCGGAGCGTGTAGTTGAGCAGCGTGCAGGGCAACCCCGAGTCATCGGCGTTGAGCGGAATGAACGGGCTGAACGCCTCCAGGTCTACCTCCACGGGCAGGAACGTCTCGCGATACTCGACCCGCGAGATGGGGTACTCGCCCCGGAACCGGATCTTCCGGAACCCGTCCGCCGACAAGGATCGAACGGTCTCATCGTCGCCCTGACGGATCCGCAAGGCGAAGCCGTGCTGAAGTGGTTGCTGCACGGGGTCGTCCGGTGTCGGCGGGTTGGCATAGTGGTGTCCCGAACTCAACGCGCCATAGGGGCTCGAAATGTAAGGCGAGTCGTACCACGGTCGGAAGATGTCCCAGTGCCACAGCCTACCATCGCCGCCGATGTAAAGCTGCCCGCATCCGATGCCGCCCACCGGCATGCCGACGTAGGTCAGCTCGTCGCCCTCGTGCCACTCGGGCTCGCCCCGCTCACACATCGCCCGAAGCTGTGCCGGCGTGAGCTTCTTGTCTGCCGGAATCAGGTGCGCGGACGTGTCGTCCTCATCGGCGCTGATCAACACCGGCAGACCGACACCCATGATCCCGGCGGCGGCGGTCGTGGCGCCGATTTTCAGGAAGTTCCGGCGCGGGATTCCGGGCGAGTTTGAGCAGCAGTCAGGCATGTCTTTGGTCTCCTGGGTCGCGAGGGTGCCCTGCCAATACATGAGGTGGCGCCTAGTCCTCCATGGCGTGGTGCAGCTTCAGCTTCGCGATGAAGCCGGGGTCAAGCACCGTTCCCGCGTCCCGGAGATGCTCGAGGACTCGGTTCCCCAGCGCTGTGTTGAGGTGGCAGTGCCGAACCGATTTGTTGATCTCAATGAAGCCCGTGCGGTCCACGAGTTCAGGCCTCGCCTCGCCATTGACAAACGGGGCGTGGACAGTGCAGTTGGTGAAACGCGTCCCCAACGTGCTCTCGACCGTGTAGATGTTCCCGTCAACCTCCTGCACGCTGGGCTGGAACCTGCAGTCGCCAAACACCAGCTCGCCCTGGAGGTCCGGGGCAGTCACGGTGTTGAGCGCGCACCGCTCGAAGAACACGCTGGCGGCGCAGTTCCCAAAGTAAGCGCTGACACCGTCGCAATCGCTGAACCGGATTTCCGGGTAGAGGGCCAGCTCATCGGCGTAGTCCGCCGCATCCTCCCCACCAATGAGCAGATGCACGTTGCCCGTGTCGCCAGGACGTTCCGGCGTCAGCCTCTCGAGTTGGACGTTCTCCACGGCTATCGTGCAGTTCGCTGTCAGCCGGTCGCCATCGTAGCCGCCCGGCCGACCGAGGTCGTACTGCTGCGGACTGGGGATGCGTAGCAGACGAACCCCCTGCTCCCGGCCCTCGACGCGGATGTCCCTAAACGCGACATGATTCGGGAAGAACAGGCGCGCGCCGGACTCGGTCCTGGAGAAGGGCACAATGCTCATCAGCCAGCACTGGGACTCGGACCCAGGCGCCGCGCTGTAGTCGATGAGCATGTCCTCGATCGCGACGCTCCGAGCGAAGCCGATCGGGTACTTGTAGTCGAAGTCACGCATGCGGTAGTTTAGCACCGAAACGCCGCCATTGCCGGTCGGCTTGAGCGTGCAGCCGCGAAGGCGGATCCGGCCGTCCCACTTGGAGCCGTAGTCGGCGCGGAAGCTGATGAAAGTGTTGCCGTGGCGGGTGGTGTCTTCCACGAACAGGTCGCCGCCGCCGGTGACCGAGATCCCCTTGAAGCCGATCTCGCAGTCCTTGATGTAGAGGTTCCAGCAGTGGAAGTGCACGTCGATGCGATTCAGTCGACAGTTCTCGAGGCGGAAGTTCTTGTTGAGGTTGGTGCCGAAAACGCCCCAGGAGGCCCATCCGGCGTCGGCTGTGAGGTTGCGGAACGTGCAGTTCAACATCCGCGCGCCGCCGATCCCATAGGTGCCGTGCTTGACAGACTTCTCCTTATCGGGGCGGGAGTATATCCAGGGCATGGCCCGGATGTTCTCCAGCGTGACATCGTACACCCCGCTGAGCGAGTAGAAGCCGTTGCGGGGTTCCAGCGAGACGTCGCTTCGGCCCTGCTCCAGGCCCATCCACTGCTCGCGGACGATGGTGCGGCTGCGTTGTATGGAGAACCCGTTCTGGTGGTAGCCCGGCGAGCTGCCCTCCGGCGTGTCTCCCGAGACGCGGAAACCGCCACCCTCGATGATGAGGTAGACGTCGTTGCACGGAGTGGCTTTGACCGACGTGAAGTCACTGAACGCGAAGGCGATGTCGCCGATGATGCGTCCCTCTTCCTCGACGTAGAAGAGTTCCTCTCGAGCCCATCCGCGGTTGCCCTCATAGCCCGCCCGAATCCCGATCCGGTCCTCCGTGTCCTGGACCGTCATCAGGTGGCCCGCGTGCGACCCGGCGTGCGCGCTTGCTCGTCACAGCAGCGGCGGCGGCGGTGACGCGGCGGTGGAGGCTGGCCCCGGCAAGGAGCAGCCCGCCCTGTGCAACGGCGACGATGCAGAGCGGCCAATATTCTAG
>CAZKUN010000036.1:43126-51896 GCA_964555935.1 uncultured Armatimonadia bacterium
GCTCGGATATGATCTGCACGCCGGGCCGGATCTTCTCGAGCAAGGCCGCCTTCGTCTCCTCATCCAGCTCGAGGGCCTGCGTGGGCTCATCGTTCTGAACCACGAACCGCGGGGCTCCTCGCCGGTTGTACCGTTCATCGATGTGGAATGTCGTGTTCCCCCAGCTCGCGTTCGTCTTGATCGGGATACTGTTGGTCTGCTTGATCCAGAACTCGCCCGTCAGGTTGACGATGGGAATTCGGTGCTTGCAGGCGAACTCATGGGCCAGCTTGATCTGCACGCCGTCGTCGTTCTCACCATCGCACACCGCGCCGAACATCCGGTAGTTCACAGCTTCGCTCTCCAGGAGGACGGCGACGAGACCACTGTCCAGAGCGATGACATCGGCCTCATTCGGCTCCAACTCATCGGCGAGTGGCTGGATTCGGTAGAGGGCCCCGCCACCGTCTCCCGGGAGGTGGAACCCCGCCGTCTCCACCAACCCGCCATCCTGCAGATCGGCCTGGGACTTCAGTGACTGCGCGGTAGCGTGGCGCGCGAACGTGACGTCGGCGTTGGGCGTGTCTGGGGGCATAGGGACCTCCTGTGCGAGAGCGACCGTGGCGTGTTGGGCGAGAAAGAGGGCAGTCGCGCCGATGAACACAAGCGCCGCCCGTGGCCCGGTACATGTCTGCGCGGTGTGGTTAGTCACGGGGACCTCCGGAGTGCTAGTTGGTAGCGCGTGCAATTCAGAGCGTGATCCGGCACACCTCGGCGCCGTCATCCCGCTGCACCGTTCGCGCATAGTCCACCGACGGGTAGCCGAAGAGGATCTGGTAGTAGACGTGATCCTCGGGGAGGCCCAGGTCGGCCTTGAGCTGAGGTCTGGCGGCGAGGACCATCGACATCAGGCCACACCACACAGTGCCGAGGCCGGCTGTCTGGGCCAGGAGTTCGAAGTAGGCCAGCGCCAGGACCACATCCTCCTGCGGACAGGGAGAATCCGGGGGAGCTGACACGATCAGGACGTGAGGGGCGCCGCGGAAGACCAGGTCGCGGTCCTCCTCGTAGTAGGCCTGGACGAACCGCCTGACGCCGCCGAGTTGCTCGGGCGTCTCTGCCGCCTCAATTGCCTCCCTCAACTCTCCCATGGCCTTGTTGCGGAACCGGGCCATTGTCCCCCGGTCGTCGATCACGCGGAATGTCAGTTCCTGCCGGTTCGCGCCCGTGGGGGCATTGGCCAGCGCGGTGAACAAGCGCTCCAGCAACGCCGGATCAACGTTCTCGTCGCGGTAATGCCGAACGCTGCGCCGGCCGCGGACGAGGCGTTCCATGGCCTCGAGTTCCGGCAGATGCTCCGGTGCCAGCGGCAGGCTGTCCTCGGGCTTGCGACCCAATATCGATATGGCGCCAACGGGGCAGATAGCGAGGCAGTGCTGGCACCGAAGGCAATCGCTCGCCTCCTCCTCGATGATGCTCGGACAGGCCCCGTCTTTCAGCTCGATGATCCGAACAACGCAATCCTGCGCGCAGAGCCCGCAGCGCGTGCAGCGCGCTTCATCGACGACGAAATCCAGCATCACATAACCTCTCCAGTATTGTTCTTTCGCGTCCCACGCGTGCCACGATGGGCGCCTGTCCCAAACTACAGCTGCGATCCCGTAGAGCCCCGCTCGCCGCCCGTTCCATCTCGAGCGCAGCAACATGCCCGAGCGTGTCGCGACTTACGGGGCCAGCTTCAGCATTCCCCGGTCCACATCCTCCTCTCCCAACCGCGAGTGCGGCCCGCGTCTCCATCTTGGCCACGTCCGTCAACCGTTCCAGTAGCCGGCGCAACGCGGGCTTGGAAAGACCCTCTCGCGCCTGCCCTGGGCTCTGACTGCCGTCCCGTCGATGTCCCGTGCATCGAGAGCAGATACCATGGCTTCCACCGGCGCATGCCTAGGGAGGCGACCGTGTGGAAGTTCCTGAGCCCTGCACGTGATCGGATCCGTGCAGGGCTGCGACACGCTTCCGGCGAACGGTAGAGACATTCGGCTGGCGGCGACGACGGCGCTACGGGACTCACAGGTGTCCTGGAGGATCGCATGCCTACTCGTCTGCTGTTGGTCGTCATCCTCATCACCTCCGCTCCGGCCGTTCAAGCGCAGCAACCCCAGACGGTGACGGATCTCAACGAACTCTCCAAGGCCGACCCCGCCATGTGGTTTGACGCCGTGTTGGCGCTCTGCGACCGCCAGCTTCGTGAGCAGGACCTGGACGGCGTTATGCAGACCATCGAGGCCACCAAGCGGACCGCGTGGCACCTCACGTATGGGGCGCCGCTGGAGGAGATGATAGACGCGGCGCTCCCCATGGCGCAAGCCAAAGGCGACTGGAAAGCCGTTGGTGATCTATGCACCACCCGAGCGCTGATGACGGGAAGCTGCTATCGTCCGGCAGTGGCCCGGCCGGGCGGCGCGCGGTCGGCCCGCTTCGCGGCAGTGGCGGGTGACGCCTATGCGCGCGCGGGCGCGGCGAGTGAGGACTACCGCGTTCTGGTCGAAACGAACACTCGGGTTGAGGCGGCCAAGTTTGCAGAGCCCTGCGATCCGGCGGAATTGGTGGACACATACGGGCCGGCCCATGCAGAGCGTATGGCCCAGTTGTTCGATGCTGTGGGGGATGCGCGAGACCGTGATGCATTGGCGTTGCTACATGATGTGGTCACGCGGGTCTGGGACGAGCCGGACCCCAAGGTCTACGACGCGCTTTGCCAGGCGGTCTCGGCTCTGCTCTGGCTGCGCGGCGCGCACCAAGTGCTGCCCGAACTGCGAGCAGCGATTGCCGACAGGGGCGACCCCCGTGAGGAGGCTCGGGCCCTAACAGATGATGTCGCGCGGGGCTGCGCCGTCGCGTGGACGGGGAAGGATGATGCGTTCAGGGACACGTTCCTTTGGTGTCTGGGACAGCGCGACCCACGCCGACACCTGTTGACTGCGACGATGGGCGACTTCGCGCGGAAACTGTGGGACTTCGGCCGGCAAGGCGAGGCCATGGATGTCGCCTGGGAGTGGTGCAACCTCGCGCGGCAGGAGCCGCCGAAACGCCGTGTGGAATCACCTTGGAGATACTCCCTGACGCTGTGGAAGGAGACGCCCGACGACCTCCGGCGTGAGGTCGTGGACCTCTACTGCGAACACAGTGTCTGGGGCGCTCACCAGGGCGATGCAGACAAGAACATGACTTTCCTGATCCACTACATCGGCAGGAATATCGGCAACACCAGCCCCAAATGGGCCTACGAAACGGCGCACCAGTTGATCGACGCCTCGCTTCAGTACCCCGACGCGACCACGCAGGCGCGTGGGGTCGCGCAGGCGGCGGAGTTATTCGAGATCGCCGAGCGCTGGGACCTCGTCGAGCAGACGCAACGGCTGGCGCTGGGAATTGCCAGCCAGGATCCGGTCTCAGCCGTCGACTGGGCGGTTGCGTCGGCCAAGTGGGCGTACGATCAAGAGCGTTTCAGCGACATCGTCCTGCTGCTTGAGCCCATCGTCAAGCGCCCGCCGATTGGGCCCTGCAAGGCGACCGTTGAGGCCGCACTACATCTGGGCTTCGCCCATGCCAAGCTGCAGAACACGGCCAAGGCCACGGCCGCTGTAGACACCGCGTTGACGATGCTCCGACAAGCGGGGCTGCCCATTGCAGAACAGGTGGGCCTCTTGATGATCGCGGCCCAGGTGGCGCCCAACCCACAAATGCAGCTTGCGATACTGGCCGACGCGGAGGCCACGGCAGATGAGGCTGGTCTGGACTCGGTTCGCGACGCCGCGGCTCGCCAGCGGGCGTACATGGCGGCTCAAATGGGCGACCCTGTCGCGCTTAGGGATGTGTTGCTTGAACAGGTGGCCGCCCAGGAAGCCAAGCGCGAGCGCCTGGCGTTCGACCCGTTGCTGCGCCAGGAGTGGTTCGCCGATAGCCTAGGCCCGTATCGCCAACTGCTGGCGGTGGCTGCTCAGTTGGGCGACGTGCCGCTAGCCCTGAGTTGCGCTGAACGACTGCGGTCACGAGCGCTGCTGGACCAGTTGGCATGGCGCAAAGTCGACATGGGCGTTCGGCTCGACCCAGCGACCCAGCAGCGCCTGGCGGCCCTTCGCGAGACGCGTCGCGAAACCTACGGGCTCCTCGGCCAGTCCGGCGTGATGGCGTCCGTCGGTGGCACGCGTGGGGCTTACATGCCGTTTAGGGGCGGAGCGGCGGGTGCGGATACAAGTGACCTCGGCCAGCGCACGTTGGCGCTGCAACGCGAGGAGGCGGCGCTCGAGTCCGTCATCCGTGAAGCCGTGCCCGCCTACGCGATGGCCGCCCAGGCGCAGATCCCAACTCCCCAGGACGTGCTCCGAACGCTTGAGCTCGACCCCGACCTGGTGGTGCTAGAGTACACGCTCACCGAGAGTGGGGTCGCGCTCGTGGCGTTGCGCGGGCGCCACGAGCCCGGCGTCTGGCTGATCGATGCCACCGACGAGCTTCTGTGGGAGCATGTGGGCAAGTTCCGCGAGCTGATATGGGAACGCAAGTCATCCGCTGACCAGGAGGCGAAATGGCTGTACGCCAAGCTCGTCAGCCCCGCCGAGGAGTTGCTGTCAGGGGCGAAGCGAGTCTGGGTCGCCGCCGACGGCATCCTGCAGCTCGCCCCGTTCGCCGCGCTACGAGGATCAGACGGCCGGTACTTGGCCGAGAGAATGGCCGTTGCCTGCGTACCATCGCTGAGCGTGGCGCTGATGTCGCGGGGGAAGAAACGTGGCGACGGGTTGACCGCCTTAGTCGTCGCCGCGCCCGACACGGGCGCATCCGAACTGGTCGGCGAGGATGAGAGCCGGGGTGCGTACATGCCAATCCGGGGGATGTACATGCCCTTGCGAGGCGCTTACATGCCGATTCGCGGCGAGGGCGGAGTCGACTCGGCGCTCACCGCGATGGCCTCGATCCCGCTACCTGGCGCGAAGGCCGAAGGCGCGGCCGTAGCGGAGAAGTTCGAGGGCGCGACGCTGCTGACCGACGAAGCCGCGACGAAGGCCGCGTTGCTGGCGCAAGGCCGCACGTGCGACGTGCTCCACATCGCGACCCACGGCTACGCCGATCCGGATGTGCCCGAGTTCTCTGGCCTCCTGCTTGCGGGCGAAGGTGATGAGCCCTACTCGGTCCTGACCGCCCAGGAAGTCTATCTCTGGGATCTGCGAGCGCGGTTGGTGACGCTGAGCGCGTGTCAGACGGCGATGGGCAAGACGGTGCAGGGCGAGGGCGTGCTGGGGCTGACGAGGGCGTTCATCTACGCGGGCGCTCAGAACGTCGTCTGCAGCCTGTGGCCGGTGTCGGATGAAAGCACCAAGACGCTGATGGAGAGCTTCTACACGAATCTAGAGACCGCCGGTTCGGTCGAGGAGGCGCTATCCCTCGCCCAACGCGCTCTCATCGCCGATGAGAAGACCAGCCACCCCTTCTACTGGGCCGCTTTCGTGCCCGTTAGAGGACCACAATAGCGGCGCGGATGCTTCGTCACTGCGCTTCGCATCCCTCAGGGGAGCAGTCCCCCGCGCTGCCCGCTACGTCGTTGAGCGCGTCCGCGCGGACATCGAACACCGTGCGCTCGCCAGCCGGCTCAATCTCCCCCAAACAGCCTTCCGCCAGCCACTTCGCGTACCGACGCAGATGGCGGTCGGGAGCGGTATCGATGGTACGCAGCAGCTCCTCGCGCCACATGGTGGTTGTGTCCGCGTCGCTCTGGCGCATCGCCGCCTCGAGGCGCAAGCAGGACAGCTCGACCCGCGCGTTCAGGCAGGCGGGGCTGGCGGAATCAGTGGACTGATCATCGCAGGCCTCAATCGCATCATCCACGCGCGTGTCCGCCGGCGCGCCGGGGTCACTGATTGCGAGCACGTCGACGGTCGCGACCGCCGCCACGGTGCTCAACTCGGCGTCGTCGGTCGATTCCACCGAGACCTCCTCCAGAGCCATCCGCGCCAATCCCAGGTTGCCGGTCGCCGCGTGGGTCCTGGCGAGCACCGCCGACGAAAGTGCGCGGCACTGGGCGTCCTCGATTTCCTTCGCCTCCGCCTGGGCGTCCCTGAGCGTGTCCTCCGCCTCGGCGAACCGACCCATTCGGAAGTAAAGCTCTCCCAGGCTAGCGCGCGAGTGGGCGATGCCTCGCCGATCGCCGTCCCGTTCGTTGGCGTCAAGCCCCTCGGCGAGGAGCGGCTCGGCTTCCGCGTAGTGGCCCTCGTGCAGCAACACCATGCCCGCGTTGTTCAGAGCGGCGGCTCGGACCCAGAGCGCGGCATCGGTCACATTGGCGGCCTCCTCATACAGCCCCAATCCGCGGGCCGTTTCGCCGGCTTGGTGCGCGCACATCCCCATCCCGAGCAGAGCGTGAGCTTCGCGCGTCGGGTCGCCCAATTCGCGCCAGACGTCCCGCGCCCGGGCGAACTGCCTCTCCGCCTCATTGGTTTCGCCCTGCATCAGACGCAACGTGGCCGAAGACAGCGCGATACGAGCCGTCAACTCGCGATTCGCGCATTCTTCCGCCAGGATTTCCGCCTCGGCCAAGGCTCCCTCCGCGTGACCGAGATCGCCCGTCACCTCATACGACTGCGCCAGGATCCAGAGCGCCTCGAGCCGCTGTTCGCCGAGCGATGTGGGATCTTCCAGCGAGCTGATGACTGACGTGGCTCGGCCTGCATCCTGGATGGCTTGGCGGGTAGCGTAGGCGCGGTGGTATCGTTGGGCGGATTCGATCAGCAGCTCGACGGCCCGCTCGTCGCCGAAGCCCAAGAACGCGTGGTGCGCGGCCATGTGGACGGCGCCGGCGCCGAGGGCCAGGCGATTGGTGATGATGTGTTGCGCGATCCGTCCGTGCAGCGACCGCCGTCGGTTCGGCGGGATCGTCGTGTAGGCCGCCTCGAACAGGAGTCGTCGCGCGTAGACATACTGGTCGGGGCCTGGTCCGGGGTGGATCAGTTCGGCATCCACCGCCTCTGCGAGGAGACCGGCATCGAGCATCTCGTCGCCCATCGCCGCGACGAGGAGGTCCGGTGACATCGGTTCACCCAGCACGGACGCCGCCTGAACCAGTCTCCGAAGCGGGATTGGCAGCCAGTCGAGCTGAGTTAGAAACAGCTCCTGAAGCGTGTGGGGGAGCCCCGAACCGTGCGTCGCCGACGCGTCTGCCCGCAGCGTGCCGACGAGTTCGCGCGCGAAATATGGGTGTCCCTGCGAGCGATCGCAGATCGCCTCGACCGTCCTCTCCGGCAGCATGTCCGGCGCGGCCCAGGCCCTCACCAACTCAGCCATCGTTCGCGCCGACAGCGAGGTCAGCGCCACGATCTCAGGCGACAGCTCCATCGGCAGCGGGTCCTCTATCGGCTCGCGGGAACTGGCGATCACCAGCAGCGGCCATTCGCGCCCCTCGCCCAGAACCTCCAGGAGCACCTGTGCCGTCGGCTCATCCAACCATTGCAGATCCTCCAACACCAAGCACGTTGGCCCTCGATCGGGAGTGTCCGCGAGCAGAGCTGACAGCGCGGGGCCCAGTTCACGCACCCACTCCGTATCCGGATCGTCCGGCGCGCCCCCAAAAGTGCTCAAGAGCCGTCGCAGCGTCTCGCGAGCGCCCTCCTGAGCTAGGCCCTGAAGGGCTCGGTCGATGTCGCCCACCACCCTCGCCGGCCAGCCCTCCAACCGGAGCCCGAGGAGCTGCGAAACGATCTCCACGAGCGCCAGCAACGGGAAGCGCTGACCGATCGCGTGGCAAGTGCAATCCAGCACCGTGAACCCTTCGGCGTCGGCCGAATCACACCATTCGTGGACGATGCGCGACTTGCCGATCCCCGCCGGTCCTACGAGGTACGCCGACACCTGTTCGCCAGCAGCCGCGCGTTCGCCCGCCGCCCGGAGCGCCGCCATCTCTGCGTCCCGTCCGAGCAGCGGCCCCGCATCGGCATGCGAGCGACGGGGGCCGGCGTGCGTCGCGCCCACGAGCCGGAATACCTCCACCTCCTGGCTGCGCCCCGAGAGCGTGACCATCCCCATGGGCTCGAACTCGAACTCCTGTCTCACAGCGTGCCTTACCGCCGCGCTCACGTGGATATGGCCCGATGGCGCGTCGTCCTCAAGCCGCTTCGCGATGTTGACCGCGTCACCAATCACCGTGTAGTCCGCATGGCGTCGATGCCCGACGGGGCCGACCATGACCGGGCCGACATTGATGCCGGTGTGCAACTCGAGTCGCTGCCCGCCGAACCTGTCTTCCTCATTGAGCGCGTTGAGCCGGTCTTGCAGGGCCAACGCGGCGCGCAGCGCGCGCTCGACCGACCGCTCCTGCGCCACGGGCACGCCAAACAGAGCCATGATCTCGTCGCCCATATACTTGTCGATGTGCGCGCCATGGGCGACCAGGCACTCAACCAGCTCCTCGAACACATCGTTGATCATCTCATACAGCCACTCGGGGTCGGCGCTCTCGCCGAGGGCCGTGAACCCCGTGAGATCGGTCATCAGGATCGTCGCCGGCCTCTGCTCCCCCGAACGCAGATGCGCGAAGACGGCGTCCAGGTCCGAGCGACCTCGCGCGGGCGTATGAGGCGCCGCCTCAACCGGCGTCCCGCACTGGCTGCAGAACTTCGCCTCAGCGGCAAGTTCGGCGCCACAGTCTGCGCAGATCGATACCTCGGTCAAGCACGCACCTCCAGCGTTGCTACTGCGGCCCTCTGACTGGCACGAACGCCGCCCAGTAGAAGGGGTGACGGGTCTTCTC
>CAZKUN010000037.1:0-7102 GCA_964555935.1 uncultured Armatimonadia bacterium
GTTGTGGCGTTGGCATGGTGGGAGCGGGTTCTACGGCATCCCAACTCAGAACTGGATTGGCTGGTTTGGCACCGCGTTCACCATCGCCGGATGTTACGTCTGGGTGGTGCCCTCGTGGCGCGCCGGCGGCGGGCGCATGTCCGCGCTGATATACGTCGTGCAGGGCGCGCTCGCGGCGACGGCGGCCGTGGCCAGCGGCCGGTGGTGGGCGGCGGTCGTGTGGGGCGCGGGGATGGCCCTGTTTGCTCTTCTGGCCTATAGATCTGTTCGGCGGGCCAAAGACCGGTCTGCCGTGTTCGCGGCGCGCTGATGTGCTGAACTGTCGCGGCTTTCTTGGCGTTTTACTGTTAGAGTTCCACAATGCGCGCAGGAGGATCGACCATGACGAATGCCAAGCATTGGACCGGATGGGTAGCCATTATCCTGGTAATAGCGCTTGCCGGATGCGTCTCCGCCCAAGACTGGCCGCAGTGGCGCGGCGCGAACCGCAATGGGACGGTGAGTGATTTCGTTGGACCCGACGCGCCACCTACCGGGCTCTCGCTGGTCTGGGGCACGGCCATCGGCACGGGCGATGCATCGCCCGCGCTCGTTGGCGACAAGCTCTACGTGAACACGCGAGAGGGCGATGAGGAAGTCACTCGGTGCCTCAACGTAGCCGACGGCACGCCGGTCTGGGAGGAGCGTTACGCCGCGGCGGCCGCCCAAGGGCCGGGCGGATCGCACCCAGGCCCCCGCAGCTCCCCCGCGGTTGCCGAGGGCAAGGTCGTCACGCTGGGCGTGGCGGGAGTCCTGTCTTGTCTTGACGCCTCCACGGGCGCTCTCGTGTGGCGGAAGGATCCGTACCCGAACACCTTTCCCCAGTTCAACACGTCGACATCGCCGATCATCGTGGACGGGCTGGCGATCGCCCATCTCGGTGGAGCCGGCGAGGGGGCGTTGATGGCGTTTGAACTGGCCACGGGGGATGTGAAGTGGCAGTGGGACGGCGAGGGGCCGGAGTATGCCTCCCCCACGCTTCTTGAGATCGATGGCGCGCGACACATCGTGACAGCGACTGAGAAGAGCGTGGTTGGGATCGACTTGGCCGACGGCGCGCTTGCCTGGCAGCTAGCCTACGTGCCCGAAGGCAGATCGAGCAACTCCCCGTCACCGATAGTGGACGGCCAGACGGTCATCTTCACCGGCTCGGGCCGTGGCATGCACGCGGTCAATATCGAGAAGCAAGGCGACGCGTACGCGCCGGTGGACGTCTGGAGCAACGCGGAGATCTCATGCCGGTTCAGCACTCCCGTGCTCAACGGCGGGATGCTGTTCGGGATCAACGACGGTGGGAATCTCTTCTGCCTGAATGCCGGAACGGGCGCCGTGGAGTGGACCGGCGATGCTCAGGTCGATCGGATGGGGTTCGGAAGCCTCGTTGACTTGGGCGACGCCATCGTGGCTCTTCCCAGCTCTGGTGAGCTGATTGCCTTCGCTCCCATGGCGGGCGCCTACGCCGAGTTGGCCCGGTTCACGGTCGCCGAGACACCGACCTACGCGCACCCGATCGTCACCGGCGATGGAGTCTTCGTGAAGGACGAGGAGACGGTGGCGCTGTGGACGTACGAGTGACGTGAGTCTAGCGGCCACCCCGTCTACTGCTGGTGGATCAGGCCATCGATCTGGTGTGCCAGCACGACGTTGTTCGCGGCGGGGTGGCCGAGCAGGCCCGGCGTAACGGGTTCGCCTTTGTATGCCGCATCGACCGCCTTGTAGACGGGTTGTTCGTTCTCCCACGCGCCGATGCACTCCATCGAGATGACGCCGTCCCACTCCAGCGCCTTCAGGCGCTCCACGATCGGCGCGAAGTCGATGACGCTCTCGTGAACGGGGCACCGGACGTATCCGGGTCGCGATGGCTTGCCATGCATGTGCCCGGCATGATCGAGCAATGGATGGACCCTCTCCTGGGCGATGCTCTGGGCTACGAAGTGCGAGTAGTCAACGGTGTATGCCAGGCCCGGCACTTCCTCCGCCATGCGAATGGCGGCTTCGGGCGTTTCGAGGATCGAGCCCATGTGGGGCTCGACGTGACAGCGCACCCCATTCTCGCCTGCGATGCGCACCATCTCCGTCAGCGTCTCTGCCGCGACATCCCACGAGCCGTCGTCGCCCAGCTCATCCTGCAGTTTCCCCGGGACGCCCATGACGCTGTTGCATCCGGCCGCTTGAGCGCACGCGGCGAGATGCCAGAATCGGTCGAGAAGCTGCGTCCTCAACCCCTCATCCGGGTGGTTCACATCTACCGGCTTCCCGTCGACGTGTATCCAGCACAGGAACAACTCCGCCGGCGCCAATCCGTGACGATCCGCGGTCTCGCGGATCTCCGCGCCAAGCCGCTCGGGCTCCGCGGCGGCAGCCTCCTGAGGGATCTGCGCCGACGGGCCGTGCGCGCCGATGTCCGCGTGCTTGAAGCCGACTTGAGAGATCAGTCGGAGCGATTCATCCAGCGGGAGCCATCCGAAGTCAAACGAGCAGCAACCTAACTCGATCATTCAGTTCTCCTACAGCGTCGGGATGGGAATGGGACGCCCTTCGATCGCCGACTTATGGGCCAGCAGGCACGCCTGAGCGCTCTTGGCGCCCTCGATGGCCGGCACGAGCGGCTCCGTATCATCTGCAATGCACTTCGCGAAATGTTCGACCTGCGGGTCGTACGGATGTCCCGCGTAGGTGATGGGAATCTCCATGAACTCGTGCAGGCCGTCGAGGCAGAGCTGGTTCCCCCGCACCGTGCCCTTCGTGCCATGGACGACGAGGTTGTAGTTCGAGCCCATCGGCCCGATGGGGCCATAGAGCGCGGCGACCTTGCCGATCGCGCCGGACGCGAACCGAAACAGAGCCGCCTGCGTCGTCGGTGTTTGCATCTCAGGATACGCAACGTGGTTCGCGTAGCCATGCGCCTCAACCACATCCCCCGCGAACCATCGCAGCAAGTCGAGCGGGTGAACTCCGCCGCCGACGATGGGGATCTCCTCATCAAGCTTCCAGGGCTCCATGAACTGCTGGTAGCGGAGGTCGTGGACGTAGTCGCCCTCGAGGTAGTACACCTCGCCGAGGACGCCGTCCTCGATTAACTTGCGCACCTGCGCGAACAGTGGGTTGAAGCGGAGCACCTGTCCGACCATTGTCTTGCGATCAGACGCGCGCGCCGCCGCCACCATGCGCTCGAGGTCAGCCACGCAGTTGGCCATCGGCTTCTCAACCATCACGTGCTTGCCGCCCTCAAGTGCCTGCACGAACGGTTCGGCGTGCACGTGGTCGGGGGTGTGGATCGAGATGATGTCAAGGTCCGGGAGGGTGTAGATGTCCTCAGTTGCCTCCACGCCGGGGCCGAGTTCCTCCAGCGCCTTCGAGAGCCGGTCCGCATCGAGATCCCAGATCGCCGCGAGTTCGGTTGATGGGGAATCCCGGTATGCTCGACACCATGCCAGACCGTTGTGCCCGAGGCCCACGACGCCTGCTCTGAGCGCCATCTTCGTACCCCTCAGTTGCTGCTATCAGTGTCCGTCGACATGGACTCCGGCTTCGTCACCCAACCTGCCTTGGCCTCCCGCGCGTTCAGGGCGCAAGCGAGCCCACGCCGACGGTGTCGGTTGCTCCGGTAAAGCCCGGCCCGCCCGCCGCGACGTACCCATGGCTGGCGCCGGATTCATCCTGACTGACCCAGAACGAGTAGAGACGCCCGCCGCGGAGGTGGAAGCGGAATTGGACCGGCTTCCCGCGGATGCGCGAGAGGTCTTCCGCGCCCTTCCACGTCACTTCGGCAAGCGTGCTGTCGACTCTCACCGGCTCGCAGTTCGCCTGCGTGAAGGGCCTGATGGCGCGGCCCTTGGAGTTGAGAATCTCAACGCGCAACTCCCCGTCCGGGGCGTCGACGTTGACGAACAGACGCTTGCCGGTAAAGCGTAGGGGACGTGTCGTCAGCGTTCCGGTTTCGGGGCCGGCATCCATCGATGCGAACCCGTCGCGGCGCAGGATGGCGAGGCCGGTGGTGACGCCCGCGCCATGGAATTCGGGCGTACCCGCGCGGCCGCTGACATAGAAGCAGAGCTTGTCGCCCACCACGAGGCAGCACCCGCCGACGGACTGAACGTTGCCCCAGTTCCAGGCGCGCTCGCCCTCACCCACCGGGCAGAACGACCGCCGATCAGGTCGCGACCAGTGGAAGCCATCGCGACTGAAGCCGACGCAGACCTCGTTGATCTTGCAGCGCATTATCGTCCGGTCGGGGGGAGCCCGCATGACCGAAAACAGGCCGATCATCACGCTCTCATAGGCGACGGCGTCGAGGTTGTAGAGTTCGGGTTGGATGTTGCGTGGCTCTAAACGGAAGTCCGCGTTGTCCGCGCCCACCCACATTGGCGGCTCGTAGATCTGCCATGGAAGGTTGGCGATGAGGTCGGGGCTTTCCCAGTAGCGGCGGCACCGCACGGGGCCCTCAAGGCCGCCAATCGGCGAGTATTCGCGGATGCTGTAGACCCACTTCCCGCGGAACGGGTTATAGAACGCGGAGTTCCGATCGCCGGTCGGTCCTGTCCGCACGGCTTCATCGCTCCAATGGATCCCGTCCGGGGAGAAGTGTGCGGTCATCGAGCACCGCGAGCCGTACCACTCCTGGTCGGGCTGAATGAGATCAGCGCCCTCGCGCGTGGTGATAAGCTTGAAGCGGCGGCTTGGGTCCGCCTCCTCGAGGTCGAGCCACACGACGCGACTGCCACCCGCGCCTTGCAGCACGATGTTCGTGCCTGGCACCACGTCCAACTCCGGCTTGTCCCAGTGGATGCCATCCTCGGAGGTGGCGTAGCAAAGATGCCCGCGCTGGTAGTCCGCGTGGTACCACATCTTGAACAGCCCGTCACTCGGGTCGTGCCACACGCCCCCGCTGAAAGGCGCCGCGAAGGGTCCTTGGCTGACCCCATCCTTGAGGTGCTCCCACGACCTGTCCGCCTCAAGCACCGGGTTTGCCGAGTGGTACTCGGGGAGATGAAACGCGCGCGTCAGCGTGGTGCTCTCAATCAGGAAGTCGTCTACGAGTAGTTGCCGGCCAACGTCGATGGGGATGATGTCGGGCGGCGATTCGAGATAGGGAGGCGTTTGGGGATCGAGCGATAGCGTCTGTCGTTCAGGAGGCCACGTCGCGGGCAACCGAATGCCATTGTAGAGGGTCTCGCCTGCATCCATGGTCTCGTCTCCATCGGCGCGCGAGTCGACGTGCGGGCCCGCAAACAGTAACACGCTCGCGATTACAGTAGCGAATGGGCTGCGCGCGCCTATCATCGGTGCCTCTCCGTGAGCGGCCTACAGCCGGTTGAGCGCTTCCTCGACCGTGTCGCCGGTCACCTCATACGTGCGACCGTCGATGACTTTGAGATGTGGTTTCGGCACCTTCGGTACCTGTCCCCGTGACACGACCTCAAGCCGCATTCTCACCGGACGCTTGACCTTAAGCGGCGCTATCGAGTCAGCCTTCTTGACCGCGTGCGCGCTCTGCTTGACGATCAGGTCATACGATGCCTGTCGCGAGAGAAGCTGCCCGCCCTGACACGCCAACCCCTTCTTGACTTGAGCCACCACGATGCCTTTGATCAGCTTCTTCGCTTCCTTGCAGACCTTGTCATCGCCGGAGACCATGATGGTGGGCACGCCGTGGTCGCTCGCGATGCCCGCATCGATGCCCACCTCACCAGTGGGCTCGCCGTTCATGGTGAAGTTCTGCCAGCCTCGCGAACTCATCGTGTGTTCGAGAATCGCCTCGGGCGTTCCATGCATTGCGTGGTAGCCCAGTAGGATCAGACCCGCGCATTTCGCGATCTCCGGCAGGCGCTCGCGGTCGGTAGTCCCGCGCACGTACTCAGCGCGCGCGTCGAGGTCCTCCCAGATGAAGTGGCATCCGCCGCCATGGATGTCGCGCACGACGACTTCGTCCGCTCCGCTCGCGAAGCAACCCTCCACACACGCGTTGACGTCTTGAGTCAGGTAGCGGCGGGCCTCATTGTACATGGGGGTGCCGCCCCCCATCTGCTGGCTCTGGAAGACGCCGCTGATGCCTTCCATATCGACGGCGACGAAGATCCTCATTCTCAGTCTCCTCACTCATCATGTCGACGTTCCCACGTTGCTTCGTCCGGTGGGCAACCTCGCCCTGCGCGTTTGACATCGAGCCGTCACGGAGTCTGTTCGGCCAGCCGGTGTACATATGCGAGCGCCGCGTTCAGCAGCGCCTCCCTGTCCGGGTAGCCGGCTAGATCTGCAGCCACGTAGACGATTCTTCCGTCGCCCAGGCCGCCGCCCGGCTGAACCATCGCGATGGCGTCGCCATTGTACGTGCCATCGGGCAACTCGACGCGACAGAGCGACTCATAGCTCGCGGCGTCGGGGTACACCTCCGCCGTCATCAGCCGACACCCGCCACCACGCTCGATCGTCCACGCATCCAGGCCGGGCATAGCCTCCGCGTCGAACGTGAATCGACTGCCCTTCGGACTCTCCGTCATGCGCAGGTGGAACCCGATCTTCGCCGCCTCCGTTCCCCCGCCCGGATAGAACAGCGGGTACCGCCCGCCCGACATTACTAGGAGGGTGTTGCCCGCCCTCAGGTGTGACTGCAGCTTCGCTACCACGTCCTCGATCGGCTCGTCGCCCGCGCCGAAGCCTTCGTCGCCGGATGCGAGTAGCAGCACGCTGGGCAGCTCCTGTGTTTGGACGATGTCGTGCCAGGTCGAGATCTGCACGTCGAAGGCGTCCGAGTTGTATAGGTCCGCCACCCACTTGCTGTAGGGGGCCTCGTGCAGCACGAGCGGAATGCCCTCAAACCACGTCTCCCAGCGCGCCGTCGTCTCGGGAGTGAAGGGGCTAGGCCGCTTGTAGTACACCAGTTGCGGCACGGGCTGATACGTCATCTGCGCGGGATCGGGCGCCACCTCGGGGATCTCCTCTCCGGCGAGCGACCGCTCGAGCGTGTCGATCCCCTCGGGCGCGAGCCGGGCGAGGGTCTCGTCTAGGAGCTGCAGCGTCTGGCCGACGGTGAGCCCATCGCGCCAGCGCGTCTCGGCGTCTG
>CAZKUN010000037.1:7112-27779 GCA_964555935.1 uncultured Armatimonadia bacterium
GGAAGGCCGCCTCCTCGCCTCGCAGTAGCTTACCCGCCAGTCCGGCCAAGGTAAGATAGTGATCGCTTGGCAGGCCCTCGTAGGTCGCGAAACGGCCGACCGGCGGGTTGTTCGTGCACTTGAAGATCGCCGTGCCCTCATCCACCTCATCAAACATCGCCACATACACCATGTCCATGCCGAAGCGCTTGATCTCCTCGATCTGACTCCAGAAGAACTGGCCGCCGAGCCGGGGAATCGCGTTGAGCTTCGCGCCGCCCTTCTGCAGGTTCGTCCAACTGAAGCCCGGGAACGCGACCGCGTAGTAGTCCATGTCATTGGCCTTGCAGAAGTCGATATCGCCTGGCCAGAGGCGTTCGGAGTGCGCGCGGGCGGCCTCCGGGGAGCCGTACCGCCCGACGTTCCACGGGCTGATGATCGTCGCGTATTGCTTCAGCAGTCGCATCCGGTCATCTTCCCATGAGGCCCAGTCATTCGGCAACCCCAGCATGACCGTGCAGCCGCCGTTCTCGGGTGCCTTGAGGAATGCGAGCAGCTCCTCGGCGGGGCCCGCCTCAAAGCCCCGGTGCCCGAATCCATAGCCCCAGAGCGATACCACCGGCGCGCCCCGGTGGCGCGTGTATGCGGGGCTCTCGGTGATCTTCATCTCCTGGATGAGCCGCGTCCAGTCGGCTTTAACGATATCCACGCTACGCCGGTCAAAGCCGATGTCATACATCACCGCGAAGGTCCGTCCGTAACGGTTGGCGCCCTCGCGGCAGTGGTTCAGCACCGCGCAGGAGCGCTGGTAGTTCCAGTCGTCCTGGTTGCTGACACACGAGCCGAAGCGCTGGACGAAGGCGCCGTCGATTCCGTAGTCTCGCATCCACTCGAAGTGTCTCAGCACCGTCTTCTTCACGGTGGAGCTGAACACGCGGGCGGTCGAGCCGTCGACATGCTTGTAGTTGGTGGGGAACAACTCGTCCGCGTCGTGCTCGCTCAGATCCGGCCAGAGATCAACCGTGCAGCGCGGCGGGTCCTGGCTGACGCCGCCCCAGTGGACGTTGCCGACGCCGAAGCCATCACCGTCGGCCATGAACCATCCCTGATACCCGCACATGACCTTGCCGTGTAGCGTAGACGTGTCCACGCCGGTTGTCGATGGGCCCTCGTACGGCGCGAGAGATTCCACGAGAGGCATTGCCACGTGCGGAGTCTCCTGTCCCGAGCACGACGTGGCCGACAGAAGCGCGACTGTGATGGCTCCAACCATACGTGATCCTCTTCCTGTTGGCAGAATCCGTGGGCACGTGCGGCGTGGCCTGGTCTTCGGCGTCAGTTGCCCGTCGCGAATTGGCGCGCGGCGATCTGTCGGTCGACCCACGCTTCCACGATCTCCTCCGCGGACGCGCCATTGCCTGCCGGTCGTTCGATGATACTGATGTCCTGTCCCTCCGCCACCCTCCGAGCCAGCGCCGCCCACGGCCTCTCCGCATCGGTCAGCGCGGGCTTGAGGACCTCCGGCAGCACCGCGACGCAGTCCCACTGTTTCAACCCGAAGTGCAGCGACCAGTTCAGCACCCAGCTATAACGCCGGATGTATGCCTCCTCGCTCTCGTCAGTGAGTTCGGCGGGGATGGCGATGGCCACAAGGTCTGGCCTCCGCTCGTCCGGATGCCGGCTAAGATACCCCCAGCCAACGCTCGTATGCGCGTGCATCTCGATCTCCGCGAGCGTCTTGCCCTCGGTGGGCCAGGTGACCGCTTCAACGGTCGCCTCCGGGTAGCGCTTAAGCAGCGCGTCCTTCACGATTCTGTCGAAGGGGGGCGTGGCGACGATGCGGATCGGCTTGCCCTTGTCCACCAGACCCAGCGTGTGCGACAGCCCGTCCGTCGGAGGCCCGATGTCGTCCAGCGCCACGTGCAGGCCCGAGATCGTGCGAGCAATTGTCTTGGCGAACACCTTGTGCCCGTTCATGTTCGGGTGGATCGTCTCGCTCATGAGCAGCTTCCAGGCGAGCGGGTCCTCGGCGCGGATGTCCTCGTAGGCCTGCCAGCAGTCGGCGACGGGCACTCCAAGCTCAGCGCCCAGGTCCCTCACGGTCTGGGCGAACGCGCCGAGTTTATCCATCGGCCGTCCCGCGTCTTCGGGATAGACCGAGTTCGGCGTGCAGAGGACCACCTCCGCGCCCACGCCCCGGCATTGCTCGACGATGCTCTCCAGGTTTGCGCGGTAGGCCCCCGCGGGCGTTCCGGTCACATCATTCATGCCGAACATGATCGTCACGAGTTGCGGATTCCTCGATAGCACGTCCCGCTCGATCCGTTGCAGGCCGGCGGCGGTCGTGTTGCCGCTGATTCCCGCGTTTACCATGCTGATCTCGCCCTGCGGGTAGATCCGCTTCAGCGCGATCCCCAGCATGTCCGTGTAGGCCCGCACGCCGCCGGTGTGGTAGTAGACGCCGGTGATGCTGTCGCCGAAACAGGCGACTGTGACGGGCTCTTGCCCATTCTCGAGAAGCGCAGCCGTCTTCGGCGTCATCGGCACTGCGTCATCCGCGCGCGCTGCGCAGGCCAACACGCAGACCGCGATCAGCGCGGTTATGTGGCTGATGGTCATTGTTCGGGCCCCCGGTGCGGCCATGTTCGTCGTGGCGCTGGCATTCTTGCCTGCGGCCATGGTTGTAGTGGCGCTGGCCTGCGGCCGTTTGCCCGGTCCTTCGCCCGGCTGACCTCCGCGTCCTGCGCATGGCCAACGAAGGTCTGCGCGCTCGCGCGCCGGAACTCCAGCGCTATCATGATCCCCTTGGTCCAGATCGCGCTTGCCGGGTGCGGCGGCTCGCTGGCGCAGGGCCCTTCGCCGCCAATCGACGGGCTCGTACTGTGGCTTGATGCCTCGGATGCGGCGACCCTCGACCTTGAGGGCGAGCACGTCAATTCGTGGACCAGCAGAGCGCCGGGTGACCGGTCCATCGTCACCTCATCCGGCACGAACCGTCCGACGCGCGTAGCCTGCGAAGGGCGTGGGCCGGCCGCTGCCGTGCGGTTTGACGGGCGCAACGACGTGCTGCGGAATCCCGCATTCGGCGTCCGGGCCGACACGTGGACGCTCGTGGCCTTGGTCGCTCCGCTCAAGCCCGCCCGGGGGGCTATTCTCTCGGCCAACCCGACCGGCGGGAGCGACTACGACCCCGGTCTGACGGTCGATCTCTACGAATCGGCTGCGAGCTTCAAATACCTCAGCGTCGAGGGCGCCGGGCGCATGGGCGGACGCCTGAACCAGCGAACCAACGCGACGCCATTCGGCTCGTGCTCCGTCGTCGCCGTTACCCGAGATGCCTCCGAGATCCGCCTCCACATCGACGGCGTCGGCGAGGCATCTCGCCCCGTCACCCCCGTGGAGACAGTCATGGACGAAATCCGGATCGGGGCGCGGCACTACAACGGCCGCGAGTGCGAGTTCCTGACGGGCGAGATCGCGCAATTGCTGCTCTATGACCGCGTGCTGAGCGACGCCGAGCGCCAGTCGATTGAGCAAGCATGGGTGGTATCCGAGGCAGAGAAGACAGCCGGCGAGGAGCATGGAATCAGCATGGAGCAAGCCAGAGGCGAATCTCGCATGGTCGTGGCTCGCCCGCTTGAGCATTGGCCGAATGTGGCGGCCTTCGCGGACGCCCACCCGAATGTCGACCTGAGTGGTCTCCCCATCCGCACCGATCTCCTCGAGGCGATCAGGCTCTGCATGCATTGCCTCAACAGCTCCTTCGACGCCGACCGCGATGGCGAACCGTTCTTCTACTCCAACCTGCTCGTGGATGGTACAGGCGAGTTCAACCACTCGGTCAATATCGGGATCCCGCACGTCACCGGACGGTGCCTGCTCGGGAACATGGCCGCCTCGCTGGCGACCGGCCTGCCATTCCCAGAGGACGGGCGGGCGATACTCACCCGCTACCTCAAGTCCTCCTTCGACAATCCCGACCACCTGAACTCATACTACGATCCCGGGCGAGACAACGAGCGCCGGGTCGAACTCCACAACATGCGTGAGGGGCTCTATGGCCTCTGGGCGCTCATGCATACCGACGAGGCTGACTGGGCCAAGGAGACGGCCGGCCTGATGCTGCGCTCGCTCGCGAGCTTCACCGACGACGCAGGTCGCTGGTCGCCCGCGCTGCTCGATGAACTCGGCTGGGCGGGGCATGTGGAAGGGCTGAACGCGCCCAACGCCGCGCGGATGGTCGATCCGCTCCTCGCCGTGCATCGCATCACCGACGATCCGCTCGCGTTGGAGCTAGCCGGTAAGTACGCCCGCTGGGGCATTGCTGAGATCTTCGAACCCAACGGCGACTTCGCGCCTATGGATCGCTCATCCGGGCACGTCCATTCCATCACCTCATCACTCACCGGCATCATTGAGTATGCCATCCAGACCCGCGACGCCGAGATGTTCCTCGCCGGCAAACGCGTCATGCGAGTCGGGATAAGGGAGTACTTCAGTTCCTGGGGCTGGGGCGATGAGGTCTTCCCCGAACACCCGGCGGATGAGCTGTCTCGGGGTGAGATGAACCAGACAGGGGACGTCATCCGCGCGGCCCTGCACCTCGGCGCCTCGGGCGAGGGGGACTATTGCGGGGAGTACTACGAACTTGCCGAGTGCTATGTCCGCAGCATGGTGCTCCCGACCCAGCACAGAGAACCGGAGCTGCGCGAGTTCATGCGCGACACCGAGGATCCCGCAGACGACGCCCATCGCGATGTGCTCGCTCGGACCGTCGGCGGATACGCGATGCAGCTCCCGAACGATCGCATGCAGGAAGGCTCCTGGCCGCTGCAGACCCAAGACATCACCTCCGGGACGGTCCACGCGCTCGCCGAGTGTTGGCGTCACCGGGTGACGTTCGACGAGGACGTCGCCAGCGTCAACTTGTTGTTCGGCTACGACGGCGACGCGCTCTCAGTCACCAGCGGCCTGCCGCTCGATGGCCGAATCGCCTTCGAGGCAAAGCAGGCGCTCGCGCTCCGAGTTCGCGTGCCCGAGTGGGCGGATGAAGCGACGGTCGCCGTCACGGTCAATGGCGCAGCGCGTGAGGTCTCGTCCGATGCCGGATACGTCGTCGTCACGGGAGTCGATGTCGGCGACAAGGGCGATGTGACCTTCGACGTGCCATGTAGAACCGAGCGCGAGACGGTCGATGGTATCGAGTACACAACGACGTGGATCGGCAATCAGATCATCGCCATCAATCCGCGCGGCACCGTCAGCCCGCTGCCGTTTTGAGCTGCCACTAACGCGGAGGACAACATGAACCACCGCCGCCTCGGCCGCACGGAACTCCAAGTCTCAGAACTCAGCTTCGGCGCCGCCCGCGGGGCCGCTGAGGATGTCGACCAGTTCATCACAACCCTCCACGCCTGCATCGACGCGGGGATCAACTTCATCGATACCGCCGAGAGTTACGATGCGGGTGAGAGCGAGCGTGTCCTCGGGCTGGCGCTCAAGGGCCACGATGACATCCTCGTTGAGACCAAGTACCTCCCATACGACAGCCACGCGGTCGAGGCCGCCTTCACCGGCACGCCCGAGGCGCTGGTCGAATCGGCCGAAGCAAGCCTCCGCCGTCTCCAGCGCGACCGACTCGACGTCTTCCTCGGTCATGGAATCCGCAACGCTGATTCGATGGACCGGTTCATGAATGGCGGGTGCTGGGATGCGATGGTGAAACTTCGCGAGCAAGGGAAGGCCCGCTTCATCGGCGTCAGCGAACTCTCAGAGGGCGATGGGACGCACGAGATACTTCAGACCCTCGTGCCGACGGGGCAGCTCGATGTCGTGATGCTGACGCTGAACTTCGTTCTCCAGACCGCCGCCAATGCCGTCCTGCCCCTCTGCGCGAAGCACGATGTGGGCACCGTCGTCATGATGCCGCTGAACCAGGCATCGAAGGAGTCCGGCCTCGTCAGCATGCCCGCCGCGCTCGAGTGCATCCGCCGGCATGTCGCCGAGGGCAACTTGCCCGACCAGCCGCCATACGCCGAGCCGGGCATCCTCGACTTCCTCGCGCCGTATTCGGTCCCCGAGACAGGCCTGCGCTACGTGTTGAGCCATGGCGTCAGCACCTGCTGCGTCGGCATGAGGACGCCCGAGCGCCTGGCCGAGAATCTGCGCGCGATCGACCCGCCGTATCTCGACTCAGAGCGACTGACCCGCCTGCAAGAGCTGTTCGGTCGCATCAGATCCCAGGTGCGCTAGGCGCCGCAATCCCGTCGTAGGTCGGATCTCCAGATCCGACATGGTCAGTTGCTGGGGTACTGACACCAGGCATGAGAGGCCCTCCAATGAAGATTCTACAAGTCACTTCGCCGACGTCATACGAGATCCAGGATGTCCCCACACCCACGCCCGGGTCGGGTCAGGTGCTGATGCGCGTCGAGGCTGTGACGACCTGCCCGCAATGGGATCTGCACCTGCGTCACAACGAGCCGATGTTCGTTGGGCACCGGTTCGAGTACCCCTACACGCCTGGCCAGCCCGGCCACGAGGCCTGCGGCACGATCGAGGCGGCGGGAGAGGGAGTCACCGGCCTGGCGCCGGGCGACCGAGTCTGCGCGTGGCGTGACGCGGGGCACCAGTTCGCTGGCTGTTACGCCCAGTTCGTCGTGCATGAGGCCGACCACGTGATTCCCGTGCCCGACGGACCTCCGCCCGAGGCCCTCGCGTCGCTGGAGTTGGCTATGTGCGTGGGGACCGTGTTCCGGATGCTGCGCGACATGGACATGGTGTCTGGCCGCCGCTTCGGCGTGACCGGCTTGGGCCCCGCCGGCCTCGTCGCCGCCCAGATGGCGAAGGCCGAAGGCGCCGCCGAAGTGGTTGGATTCGACATGATTCCCGACCGTCGCGAGTTGGCTCTGACGATCGGCGTGGACGCCAGTCTGGATCCGACGACCGATGTCGGTCAGGACTTCCCTGCCCTGCAAACATCCGTCGATTGCGTTGGCGCCAAGGCGTCCGTCGAGTTCCTCATGGACCGCACCTCGCACGCCGTGGCCCTCTTCGGCGTCCAGCGCGAGATGTACGCCTTCGAGCCGCGTCACTACACGCTGAAGTTGCTCGGGTACGACGGGCACTCGCGGGAATCGGCGGAATACGCGGTGCGCCTGATCGAGGCCGGCAAGCTCGATCTTGGTCCCCTGGTCACCCACGTGCTGCCGCTCGAGCGTTACGGCGATGGGATCGACCTGCTCGAAACGCGCGACGCGGTGAAGGTCTGCTACAAGCCGTGGGAGTCGTAGGGGCTACACAACTCCGAAACTCGGACTGTTGGTTTTCCACTTCCCGCGCGTGAAGTCGGGGCACTTGACCGGCTTGCTACCCCGGGCGATCGACTTCTCCGACAGCGCCACGATCACGCTCATCGCCACGGAGTCGTAGACGTCGATCGGCGTCTGCGTCCGGTCGCGAACGGCCCGGACGAACTCCCTTAGCTCCAGATAGTCCGTCCCGCCGTGCCCGCCCTCAATCGGCGTCGTGTACCAGGCGTGATCGTGCTTCGATTGGTGCGGCGCGAACGGCTCCCAGTTGTGGGCTTTCGGGTCCTCGCCCATCAGGCACACGGAGTCTCGCTGCTCGTTGTAGACGCCCAGCGTTCCCGAGACCTCCCACCGGTTGTCATATGGCCTCGGGAGTTGCATGTCGTAGTTGATGACGATGCTCTTGCCCCCATACGTCTCGATGACGGTGGTGACGATGTCGCCTTGCGCGTACTCCCGCGTCGCGCCGGGGTGATCCGGCCCGAAGGTGCGCGCGAAGTAGGCGTTGATGCCCTTCGAGGCCGTCGCCGTCGACGTGGCCGTCGCGTAGTAGTCGCCGCAGCCGATGTCGAGCCAACTGATGACGGGCCCGAGCGAGTGCGTCGGGTAGTGGTCTCGGTTGTAGTTGACGAGGTACTTTCCCGGCCACCGATCCGTGCCGTCCGGATAGAAGAACCAGTGGCCGATGCACTCGTGGGAGTGCGCGCAGTGGCAGTGGACGATCTCGCCCAGCAGCCCCTCGCGGATCATGTTCAGCACCGCCAGGTTGTCCCGACGGAAGCTCCAGTTCTCGAGCATCATGCACGGCACGCCGGTCTCCTCATGCGTGTCGACGAGGTCCCAGCACTCCTCAAACGACATTGCCGCGGGCACCTCGACGGCGGCATACTTGCCGGCCTTCATGGCGGCGACCGCCATCGGCGTGTGCCATTCCCAATAACTCGCGATCACCACCGCGTCGAGATCGTCCCGATCCATCATCTCCGTGTAATGATGCTCGTCGCGCGTGTACGCTTCGGGCCTCGTGCCCCGCGCGCCCTCGACGATGTCCTGGGCGCGTTTGGCGCGATTGGGGTCGATATCGCAGACCGCCGGCACCTCGACGCCGGGCAACTGCAGGATGGTGCTCAGCAGTCCGGTGCCACGGCCGCCGACGCCCGCGAAACCCACGCGAACCGGACCGTCAACCGCCGCGGCCGTTTGCCCCGTGCCCGCCGATGCCAAGGTCGCGCCGGCCGCCGCGGCCGCCACGCCCGCCTTGATGAATCCGCGCCGGTCCAGGTCATTGCTCATGATCCGTCCTCCGGTTTGCCGTCTTCCGTCGTAGGACAGGCGCAGGGAAACTCGGCGTTTGAGTTTCCACGCCTGTCGCCGTAGCTCAGATGCCGTCCGCCGTCAGCTTCGCGCCGCCGCCACCAGATCCTCCGTCACCGGGAGGGAAGATGGGGGAGAGGCCGAATGTCCCCCGGCGAAGTGACTTCAGGAGGACTCCATTGGGACCAAACATGATCGGCGCCTACGGGCCCTGGGCGGCATCACTCGTGGGAGACGAAATCTCGAGATTCTCGTTTCGGAATCCGGCGTGGACCGACCTCGCCGCATGGCGCGACGCGGCGCTACCGCGCTTTCGCGAGTTGATTGCTGAGACGGATACCGGCGACACGCCGCAAGCCACCGTCCTCGATCAGCGCGTCTTCGACGGGCTCGAGGTCGAGGAGCTGTCGTGGCAACTCCCCTACGGTCCGCCGACCGAGGCCGTGTTCCTCAAGCCTGAAGGCGCGACAGGCATGTTGCCCGGTCTCTTGGCGCTGCACGATCACGGCGGCAACAAGTACTTCGGCAAGCGCAAGATCTCCCAAGTCACCGACGAGATCCATCCCGTCATCGTTGACCACCGCGAGCGCGCCTACGACGGGCTGCCTTGGGCGAATGAGCTGGCGAGGCGGGGCTACGGCGTCCTGATCCACGATGCCTTCCCCTTCGCGAGCCGCCGCGTCCGCGTGGCGGACGTGCCCGAGCACCTCCGCGCCGGCCTCGTCGATGACGATCCCGAGCGCGAGGACAACGTCCTCGCCTACAACAAGTGGGCCGGTGAGCATGAGTCGGTCATGGCGAAGTCGCTCTTCTGCGCCGGCACCACGTGGCCAGGCGTGTTTCTTGCCGAGGATCGCGCGGCGCTGAACGTGCTCTGCGCGCGGGATGACGTCGACTCCGGCCGGGTCGGCTGCGGGGGGCTCAGCGGCGGGGGGATGCGGACGACGTTCCTCGGCGGCACCGATGAGCGGATCAAGTGCGCCGCCTGCGTGGGGTTGATGAGCACCTGGCGCGACTACCTGCTGCACAAGTCCCACACCCACACGTGGATGTGCTACGTGCCTGGTCTGCCGCGTGATCTCGACTACCCGGAGATCCTCGGCTTGCGCGTGCCGCTACCGACGTTGGTCCAGAACAACGACGACGATCCGCTCTTTACGTTGCCGGAAATGAAGCGCGCCGACGATATCCTCGGTGAGGTGTTCGAGAAGGCCGGTTCGCCCGAGCGCTACCGGTGCTCATTCTACCCGGGCGATCACAAGTTCGATGTCGAGATGCAGGCGGAGGCCTTCGACTGGTTCGACCAGTGGCTCAAGGCCTAGCATCCAGCCGTTGTCGTCTTGGACCGCGAGCTTCCAGCTCGCATCGGCGTCCTCGTATCCGGCCCGCGCCGTCACTCGGTCCGCTCAATCATCACGCCGCGATGCACCTGATCCGCCGTGTATCTCACCGTGTCCACGAGCGCGCCGCCCCATCAAACAGAGAGATCTCATCGCCATCGTTGTTCAGGGGCATCACGAACGTGCCCATCGCAATTCTCAGCGCCGCTCCCGCGTCTATGGAACCCGATAGCGCGTATGCGTGCCCGGCTCGGTCGCGGAGTCGCCACCCCTCCAAACTCAGCTCAACTTGCCCGAGGTTCTTGAGCATGACCACCTCATGACCAGTATCCACGCCTCGCGGATTCGGCAGCAGTCCGACGATCCGCACCGATGCGACTGCTGAGTCCCCTCCGCCCTCAGCCGCCACGGGCCGCTCCCCTACCCGCACCCGGCAAAGCCTCAGGCTATCCCGCCGCTCGCCGGTCTCGGGGTCGAGCCGAGCCCGCGCGCCGTACCCGACCAGAAGCTCTCCCGGCGCGACCTCGCAAACAGCCGTGTAGCCCGAGTAACGTTCGCCATTCAGTGGCGTGTGGTCAGTCCACGTGCGCCCGTTGTCGGCGCTGAACATGATGAACGCGCCGGGACGCCCCGTCGTGCAGGCAAGCGTGCCGTCGTCCATCACGCACAGGTCTGGCCAGCACCCCTCCACTCCGGTCCGCTCCACCGGGCTCCACGTCCGCCCGCCATCGGCCGAGCGCGAGGTCATCAGCGGGTTGTCCTGCCAGCCGGGGTTGCTGTTGCCGCCCGTGCGGACGAGCGCCAGGATCTCGCCATTAGGCAGCCCCCTGATGACGAGTTCGCTGTAGCCCTCGTTCCCCAGGAACGGTTCGTACGCGACCGTTGAGAGGTACTCCCATGTCTCGCCTCGATCCTGGGAGATGCACGTGTACGCGCGCCGCATCGTGCCGCCCTTGCGGTAGCGATCCGGCTCGACGTCGCCATCGAACCACCCGTACATTCCCGCGACCAGATCGCCGTTCTCAAGCTCCACGATCGAGCGCCCAAACAGCGGCCCAACATGCGGGCCGTGTCCCAGAGCCGCTCGCGCCTTCGGCACGAGAACTTGTGACTCGCTCGGCCCCTCAACTGTCTCGCCGCCATCCATCGACGCGTGTCGGAAGCCGGCGTAGACGCCTTTCTGCCCCTCTACGGGCAGCGCGCGGTAAGCCATGGCCAATAGCGAACCGTCGCGCAGCAGGCTCGGGCGCGGCAACGCCCCCGGCAGCTCGCGCCATGTCCGGCCCGCATCTTCGGAGACGTGGGAGTCGGTGACCACGCGCCCGTTCCCGAGCGACACCAGACTCCCGAAGTGAGTCCCCTCGCCAAACAGGCTCGATGGCTCAACCACGACATCGAGATGGTCGTTCGGCCCGGGGACCTTGATCGCGAAATCTCGGTAGATGCCTCCCGCGCGCCCGTAAGGGTGTCGGCCCTCGCTCACCGGCGCCTCGAGCGTCAGCACGTGAACGCCTGGCCCCCAGCCGTCGGTCGGCACCTCCAGCCGCAATGATCGGTCGGCCGGATCGAGATCGTTGGGGCCGCCGTCCGCGATGAGATGCTCGGCGTCATCCTCGACGTATGCCGTCTTCTCCTCCGGGTAGTAGACGAACCCCGGCAAGACCTCGTCCTCGCCCCACGTGTACGGCGGGCGCAGTCGCAGCGCCAGCGACCCTTCGCCGGTGAGCTTCGCGCCGCAGACGAGTGGTTCACCGGCCTCCACGCGACTGTCCGGCAGCATGAACTCAATGCCCCCGGTTTCCTCCGTCACGCCTCTATCCATCGCGCGGATCGAGACCGTATCCTCCGATACGTCCAGCCGCAGATTCCGGTAGTCCAGGATGTGCGGTCCAGGCGCAGGGCGATTGTGCGCGAAAACGACCAGGTAGTTCACGCCTATCGGTAGGTTTTCAGTGCTGACTTCGATTGCGATCTCACCGTCAGCCGGCTCGAGGTCGACGGGTCCGTTGTCTCGGATCGCGCCGGCGTCATCCTGGTAGACGGCCCGGCCCGCTTCCTCGGCGAATCCTGGCGGGATCGCCTCTGTCTCGTACGGCGTCCGGAGGCGGAAGCTGCCGATCTCCACCCCGTCGCTCTCGGCGCTCACTCGGAGCGTGAACGACTCCCCTCGCGCGACCTCGGCCGGCGTGACATTGATCTCCGTGATGTTGATCCGTGGCGCGGCGACAGCCACTGCGGCCAGCCCCAGTCCACACAGCGCGATCATTGAGGGCATTGCAGGCTCCAGTTGGGCGGTGTCCTGACTACTCGCGTTCTTCCGCAACGCGTCCGTCCGGTCCTGCCCGGTGAAGGAGGCCCGCCGATCGCTCGCGGAGCATCCCAATGTAGTGATGACCTCAACGCATCGACTCGGACGACTGCTTCTGCTGCCCATGGCCTGGGGGTATGCCTCGATGCCCGCGCGAGCGGACGTGCCTGCCAACCTACCGGAGCTTCCTCTGCTCGACTCGTTCCAGCCCGACGGAGTGATGATCAAGGGCGTGACGGTTCGGGGCGAGATGGCCTATGTCGTAGCGGCATATGGCGGGTTCTTCGTCATCGATCTCAGCGACCCCGACCGCATCCAACTCGTCGGCAAGTGCGACACGCCCGGCAACGCGACCGAGGTAGCGGTAGCCGGTGACTATGCCTACACTGCCGACCGCCCGACGGGCATCCAGATCATCGATGTGAGCGACCCCTCCGAGCCTCACATCGTCGGCGTGTACGACAGCGTCGAGCGCGCGACGGGGCTTGACGTTGCCGGCAACGTGCTGGCGATCTGCAACCGCACGCTCGGGGTCGAGTTCGCTGACCTATCGGATCCAATCCGGCCTCGGCACCTGAGCGCGCTTCGCCTCGGTGAGGCCCAGGGCGTTCGGATCCGCGGCGACGTCGCGTATGTGGGGCTCTGGCACAATCGCAAGCTTGCGGCGGTCGACATCAGCGACCTGCGCGATCCCAACGTGCTTGGCGAGGCGGCGCTCGGCGGGTACGGGTGGGGGCTCGCCATCGTCGATGATCTCATCTACGCGGCCACCGGCCACCATTCGCCGGGCGCGGACGGCAAGAACCGCGGCCACGGGATGGATGTCGTCGATGTAAGCGATCCCCGCAACCCGCGCTCGGTGAACCGGATCGACACGCCGCCGTTCTACCGGCTGGGCAACGACTGGTGGTGGACGGCCGCCTCGGGCGATCACGTCTTCCACGCTGATGGCGAGAACGGCGTCTATGTGTACGATATCACCGACCGACGCAGCCCTGTCCCCGTCGCCCGCGCGCTGGCGGCTGACTTCTCCGGCGCCGTCGCCGCGTTCGATGATCGGCTCCTCGTCGCCGACATGAAGGGCGGCCTTCGGCTGTTCGCCGCCGGTGGCTTGGCCGTGTCGGCGGCTCTCGCGCCGGTGGCGGCGCGAGAGATCCCTCCGGCCAAAGCCGGCCCGACGGGCGGGCCGGGATACCGGATTCTCCCGACGAGTGGCCAGGCTCGTAGCGTCGCTATCGCCGGCAACCATGCCATCGTCGCGTGCGGAATGGGCGGGCTGGACGTGTTCGATCTCGCGCCCGCGATCCAACGCGTCGCCACCGTCCCCACGCCCGGTGTCGCCTTCGATGTCGAGGTCCGCGATGAGCGGGCCTACGTCGCCTTGGGCAGCGGAGGAACGGCCGTGTATGACGTGAGCGATCCGCTCAACCCGAAGCTCCTAGGCCGCGTCGAAGGACGCGCCGCGCATCATCTCGAGGTGGTGGGGGAGACGCTCTGCGCGCTCCGCGGCGGGGGCAGCGTGGACCTGATCGACGTCAGCGACTCCGCCGCGCCGGCGCTCGTCGCCAGTAGCTCCATCCCGCATTTCCCCGATCAACTCACCGCCCTCAGCGCCAGCCACATGTTGGGCGTGTCGCCGTGGCAGATCGCTCTGTTTGGTCTGTCTCGGCCCGCCGATGTCGTCAAGCGGGTTCTCTCGGAGCACGATCGCGACGGCGCGTTGGGGATCATGGCCCATGGGTCTCGCGTGATGGTCTGTCGCGAGTCGGCGCTGGAGTTGTGGACTGCCGAGGACATCGACGACATTCACATGGTGTCGTCGGTGGATCTGCCGTCCTGGCGTGGGGGGCTTGTCGCGTGGGATGGAACTCGCGCGGTGATCTCCAGTAGGGCTCGCGGGGTGGTGAGCTTCGCGGAGACAGACGACGCCTTCGGCGCGCGCGTGCTTGCGACGGTGAGCCTGCCCGGCTACCCCGCCCGCTCCGTTGTCATCGGAGACCTCGCCCTCATTCCGTGTGGCTATGCGGGCCTGGCGGTCATCCGCTGGGACGACATCGACGACCTGGTCCCCTGAAGCTGTCCGGCTAGTCGCTCTCCGTCTCGCCCGGCCACCCGGCTGTCCCGCCCAGCAGGTTGTGCGTGTGCTCGAAACCGAGTGCGGCCAGTTTCTCCTGGGCCGTGCCGCTGCGCTTGCCGCTATGGCAGATCAGCACGATCTCCTCGTCCTTGCTGATCTTCTCGGCCCACTCCCCCAGTTGGTCCAGCGGCAGGTTCTCCGTGCCGACAATCCGCTTGCGGGCAAACTCGCTTGAGGTTCGGACGTCGATCAGCCTGGGAGGCTTCTCACCCGTCAGCATCCGCTGCAATTCGTCGGCGCTGATGTTGCTTAGCGTTCCCGCGGCTGACTCGGGCGTCGAGCCGAACCCCTCCGGGTTGTCCGTTGTCGACCAGGATTCACAACCGACCGTGATTGCCGCGATTGCTGCTGTCAGCATGCAAACCAATAGTCGACGCATCTTCGCACCGCCATGGGTTGGAAGTGGTTCCAGACCCCCCGTAGGTCGGATCTCCAGATCCGACAGGCCCGGTTCTTGGGGTCTTGAAACCAGCTCTAGGATGTCATTCGTAGAAGCCAGACTCATACGCCGCGTCATACAGGGCGACGATGTTTTCGGCGGGCACCCCCGCCTGGATGTTGTGCACGTTGTTGAACACATACCCGCCGCCTGGCATCCATGCCGCCAGGTTGTGTGCGACATGTTCGCGGACATCATCGGGGCTGCCCGAGGGCAGGACGCCTTGCGAATCGATGCCCCCTCCCCAGAACGTGAGCCGATCGCCGAATTCCTCCTTCAGCGTCTCCGGATCCATGCCTCGGGCGCTGATTTGAACGGGGTTGAGGATGTCGATGCCATTGTCGAGAAGATCGGGGATGTACTCCGCGCACCCACCGCAAGTGTGGTACCAGATCTTCGCCTCTGTCCGCGAGCGGATGTATTGCACGAGGCGCTTGTGCCTCGGCTTCACGACCTTGCGATAGAACGCTGGGCTGAAGAGCGGGCCGGTCTGCCCGGCCAAGTCATCGCCGATCATTATCACATCCGCCACGTCGCCCACCTCATCGAGGAACAGGCCGAACCAGTCCATCCAGTACTTGCAGGTCTGGTCGATCAGCGCCTCGCAGAACTCCGGGTGGGTCACCATGTCGCAGAACCACTGCTCCAAACCCCGCATGTACCAGCAGATCTCATACGTCACGCCCGAGATGCCGCTAACCACCGCATACGGCGTCTCGTTCTTGATCGCCAGCGCGCGTTCTCGCAGCCCCTCGAAGCGCCCGGGATCGTCGCCTCGTGGGAATGGGTAGCCCGCGATGTCATCGATCGTCGCGCTCGCCAGCGGATGGTGCGAGATGTCCATATAGAGCGGGCTGTCGTCAGGCATCGACCACGTCACGCCGAACTCGTCGGTCAGGTCGTGCCAGAGCCGCCCATCCCTCACGTTCTCGACGATCCCACCTTCCCAGCCCGACGCCGCGCCCGCCGCAACGTAGCGCGTGTCCACGTGGAAGCGCTCAAGCACTTCCTCGCATGGCCGGGCGAGCTGCTGGATCGGATCCATGATCTCGAAGTCGTGCTCGATCCCGAGATGCTGCAGCAAGTCGGCATAGGCGCCCTTGTGGATGCCTGTCTGGTTCCCGCCCAGGTCGATCGGCACCCGGTCGGGCTCCTCATGGGCCAGCGCCGTCAGCACGCGTTCGCGTGGGGTCATCGTCTCTCGTCCCATGCCCCTGGCTCCTGCTCGTCGGAGTCGTCTTGGACCGCGAGCTTCCAGCTCGCATGTCGTCCGCCGTCCCTCGTCCTCGCACACACCCTCGCGTGCCACGCGGAAACTCCACGAGTTTCCATGCCAGCCCGTACAAGAACGCCGCCGGCCACTGCGGGCCATCCCGCGTGGGTGCTAACTCCTCAGCGACTCGATCATCAGCGATTCCACGACCTCCACCAACTTCCCATCGGTGACCGTCGCCTCGATCCACGAGCGCTCGGGGGATGCGTGTTCGTGGAGCCACTCATGCTCGCCCGTCTCCGCGTCAAACCGCAATCCGAGCCCGCCGTGTTCGACGAAGATCTCGCCACATCCGCGCACCGCGCGGATCAGCGCGATCTGGTCCCACGAGGGCCGCCCGGCGGGTTGTCCCCAGTTGCTGAGCCAGATCTCGAACGCGCGGCGCACTGGGTGACCTTCCGGCGCGGCGGCGATGAACTTGGGACCCACGAGCACCTCGCCACCGAGTTCGCTGACGGTCACCGGAGTCGGCCACTTGTTGAGCACGGTCGCCGCGCCAATCGTGTCCATCTTCCAGTTGAACCCGTCCGCCCCGCTCGGGTAGACGCCCAGCGCCATCGTCACCAGCCGGTCGACCTTCGCTGCGATGAGATCGCGTCCGCTGAGCGGCGAGATGTCATCACGCGGCGAATCGAGAAGCTGCTGCAGCGCCGTCAGAGTGCCCACCGCGCAGATGGTCACCGAGCCGTGGTCCGCGTCAGCCAGGATCTGGCGGTACAGAGTGGTTGAGTCGGGGTATTCAATCCCTGGGTTGCCCCGCTCCCAGTCCCCTCCGATCGCCTCGTTGTAGAACAGCTTCTCTTGATCGGCGACATATTGGAGCATCCCCTGGTACGCGCTGTACCTGGGGGCTGACTCCCATTCGTCTACGCGCACCAGCCCCACCGGCACGTTGCCGAGGCCGTATGCCTCATTGATCGCGCTCGCGCATAGCGCGCACGCTCGTTTCGGGATGCTGCACATCACGCCCAGAATCTCCACCTCACCCAGGCGCGCGAAGTTGTGCAGGATCGCCAGCGCGCCCGTGTCATCGCAGTCGGTGTCAATATCGGTGTCGAAGATCAGCTTCTGCATGTCCGTTCCCTTCATCAAGCTCAGTCAACTCGCCTCAACGTGACTTCGTACGTCGCTCCGTCCCGACACGTGAACTCGAGCGTGTGACCGTCGGTGGCCCGCACCGTATCCGGCGCGGAGTCAACTTCCCAATCGCCGTTGAGCGTGAGGCGAAGCTGCCCTTCGCCACCCGGATCGTAGATCGTCTGTGGCGTGGGGGCGCCTAGTCGCAGATCGGGGTCTGACACCGCCAGCACCAGCCGGTCGCCCTCGCGTCGCTCCATCACCAGACACGGGCCGTCGGCCTTCCGCACTGCTCCATCCGAGACTCCCGTAGGTCGGATCTCCAGATCCGACAAGCCTTCGAACAGCACGTACCCCGTGATCCCCGCTTCCGGGAAGCTCACCACATGGGCTGCATCATCTCTGCGCAGGATCTCGAAATTGGGTGTCTCGGCGAACTGAGCCATGGCTTCGCCGGTCGTATCCGGGCGGATCGCATACGCGTAGCCGCCGTTCGTGGGCGCCTCCCCATGGTCGATCCACGCGACGGCGAAGTCGCCCTCAGTCGCCTTGCGCGCGCTGTTGTGCATCGATTCTTGGTGGTGCCGCCGCAACTCTACCGTCTGAGGCCTGGGGAAGTAGTAGCCGTTGCCGACCGGATCCATGAGCCATGTCGTCTCCCGCGTCTCGGTCAGCGGGAATGGGTCACTCGGGCCCGCCAGCGCGGTCTGGTAGAGCACGGTCTCGGTGGCGTGTTCGGCGTCAACGTTCGTGATGTCCGATCCCAGGCAGACGAGCGTCTCGCCGACGAAGAACACCGACTTGCGGAAGCCAAACGACTGATCGTACAGCGGGTCCGCGAACCGCATCGCCCAGACGCCATTGGTCTGCTCGAGCGTGGCGCCGCCGACGAACGGATCCTCCGTGTAGCTCCGTGGCTGGACTTTCGACTCGTGCAGGTCCTCCAACGGGACGCGAATCACCGTCGCGCCCGGTGGCCGCAGCCAATCCCAGCCATCTTCCCGATAGCCACTGTCCTCCCGGTTTACCGGCGTGCCCTTCGCGAACACCTGGATCATCCCGTAGCTGCTGTAGCGGCCGTAGCGGTTCTCGGACGCGCTCGCCTCGTAGTTCCAGATGTACTTGCTCCAGCCGCGCGCGCTCGCCACCCACTGGCGGCGGCGATGGAAGCTCATGGCGGCGAACGGATAGCTGCGATGCCCTTGCGGCTCAGGTTCGGGAGAGTACCGGGCGGCCGTGTCGAGGAGCCACGGCAGCGCGCCCGGCGAGTTGGCCCAGTAGATGCGCGCCGAGGCCGACCGGTAAAGGCCCTCAAGTCCCGGCGCCGTCGGGTCCCATAGCCGCGCGAATGCCGCGCCCAACTCGGCGTCATCCAGCGCGTCGGCCATGTAAGCCAGCGCCGCGCAGGTCTCGTACATCGTTGCCCCGCTGAATGGCCAGCGCCCGCTCACTCCGGTCGGAAAGTGGTACTTGCCCGCCATGAAGCGCTGCGTCAGCAGCGCGTGCTTGATGTTCTGCCCAGCATCCTCCGACAGCGCGAAACGCGTGTCATCAAGCAACCAGTAGACGATCGACGACATGAGCATCGCGTTGTTGCCGTACGCGCTCGCGTAGGCGGTCGCGTGGTGGAATACTGTCCCGTCCGGCTTGATCGTATCGCCGTAGGCAGGCGCATCCGAGAGCGCCGCGTTGCCCCAGCGCACCAGGCACTCCATGTCCCGCAGCTTCTCGGACGAATCATCGAGCATCAGCACGCATAGCAAGCGGAAGATGAATATCGTGCGCAGATCGTCGGCGCTGGCTCCGGAATGCTCGGGCTCGCCGTAGATCTCGCCAAAGTTGATGTGGTAGCGCAGCGTCTCAAGCTCGCGCTCGAGCCGGCCCTGCTCCCTCAGGTAATCGCGCAGAATGTACACCGCGTGAACGTAGCCCGAAATGCGGAGATACTCGCCGTAGGCGGTGCCCATGAGGCTCCCCGCCGCCCAGCCCTGGTCGTGGGCGTAGTCGATGAGATCAAGGAAGCGTTGGCGAGCGCGGTCGCTGTCGTGCAAGCGCGCATCGTACGCCATCGGCAGCGCAACGTACTGCAGAATGTCGGGGGCCAGGTGCGGTTTCTGAGTGTCCTGCAGGCAGAACGCCCCGGGGCCACTGACGGTGTCGCCTTGCCGCTCGATGCCAAGTTCCTCGAAGGTCTTGTGCCCCCAACTGATGTGGCCCTCAACGCCCTCGAGTCGTTGCTTGACCGGCTCGCGCGGATCATCCAGCCCGCCGAACATCCACTCCCCGTACCTGCGCTCAATCTCGCGGAATGCCGCCGCGTCCTCGGTTGAGAACCCACGCTCCGGCGCGGGAGCGACCACCTGCGCGTGCTCGTGCGACGTGGTCCAGTACTTACCATTCGCCCGGCGCGGGTTGGTGTAAGGGGCCTGCGCGTCGCCCTGCCGAAACCATGGCACGGGGCCCAACTCAACCGCGTCGATGAAGATCGTTCCCGCCGCATTCGGAGCCGTGATCTTCAGGCCTTCGACGGCATCGCCTGCCTGCGCGTCCTGGGCGAAGACCACCCACGCCGCGCGCCAGCCGGTGAACCCCAAGTTCACCGGGAAGATCCACGGTCCCGCCTGGATGCGAAGCTCACCCTCGATCGGCTCCTCGCAGTAGAGCCACATCTTGATGCCGCCGCCCGGCACGGTCAGCGCGTCTTCGAGAGACGCATCCGCCTCGCGCGCCAACTCCGCGCCTGGCTCGAACTCCCACCGGAGCGACCGCGCGTCGAGCTTCCAATGCGCGTCAGACACCGATATCTCGCCGCCTGTCGCGCGCCAGCCCTCGGTGCCGGCCTCAAACGAGTCGGCCGCTAGCGCGGCGGCCGCAATCCCCCCGACGATCAGCGCGCCCGCGATTCGCAGCATTCCCCTTCGCATTCGGTCGGAATCTCCTTGGCCATCTAGCTGGCTCTACTGTCTCGCCTTCCTCGCCCTCGTCAACGCGCCCTTCGTGGGCTCGGCGTCACCAGGCGCTGCCTCGGCGCCGTCTGCCGTCTCGTACGACGATCGTCTCGGTCGTCGGATTCGCCCGCGTGCAGGGGCGCGAGCCTCAGTCAACGAAGAGGCCTTAGTTGTCATTACCCACGCGCCTGCCACGGGCGCGCGCGGAGGCTGAGAATGCGTTTCGTTGTCGCGGCGGCGCTGCTCATCCTGGCACCCATCGGCTGGGCCGACGATGCCCCGGAAGAGCCGAAGCCGCAACGAATCGTCGCCATCGAGGGCGGCACCGTCCTCACGATGACCGGCGCGCCGGTTGAGAAGAGCGGACGGATCACCTGGGCTCTGCGCTTCGGATCGAAGGCTTCCACTCGGGCGACCCCTGCAGCGGGGAGATTGTCCATGAGGTGCTCGCCCTTGCGAATTCCGTCCATCATAGTGCCGACCTTCATGCCGACGATGTAGTGCTCGATGGCGTCGGAGAGCGGTCCCGTGCCGCGGCTCGC
>CAZKUN010000037.1:27789-33386 GCA_964555935.1 uncultured Armatimonadia bacterium
TTGACCGGCGGGCGGTTTGAGAACGGCCCGGTGGTCATCACCGATGGAAATATCACGGCCTTGGGTGTGGGCTTCGAGGTCCGGGACGGGGCCGAGCGCATCGACGCGACCGGCAAGACGGTCATGCCAGGGCTGATCGATGCCTTCTCGCGACTCTATATCTACCCTCAGGATCTCTCAGAGGGTAGCGCCATCGCCGCCGACCTCCGCGTCATCGACGGGATCGACCCTTACTCGGATGATGGCGAAGAGGTCATCCAACATGGCGTCACCTCCGTCCACGTGCTCCCCGGCAGTCGGGGGCTGATCGCCGGTCTCAGCGCCGTCGTGAAGGTCGGCGCGGGCGATGGCTCGGTGGAGGTCGTGTCCGACGCGGTCGCCACGCGCGGGCAGATCGGCATCCCGTCGGGAAGCTCGACCTCATCCCTGGCCAAGCTCGGCAACTACACCTCGATCCGCGAAGCGCTGCTGGGCGCGCGTGACTACCAGTTCGGCTGGGAGAAGTACGAGCGACAGCTCTCCGAGTACGATCGCAAGACAAGCCCGCCTGATGAGGAAGACGGCGACGAGGAGGAAGATGCAGAGGGGGAAGATGTTGAGGAGGACGAAGACGCCGACGAGAAGCCTGGCGGCGATGAGAAGAAGCCCAAAGAGAAGAAGCCGGATGCCGAGAAGCCCGACCGCCCCAAGAAGCCCGGCATCGATCACGGCAAGGATGTGCTCGTAAGAGCCCTCAAACGCGAGATCCCCCTCCTCATTGAGGCCCACCGCGTGCCGGATATTCTCAACGCCCTGCGGTTGGATGACGAGTTCGACATCGACCTCGTATTGCTCGGATGCAGCGAGGGACACCGGATCGCGGCCGAGATCACGCGCCGCGAGGTCCCTGTCATCGTCGGTCCCGTCTCGCTTTCAGTCGCGCGGCCCTCGCGGATTCGCTACGGCGATCACTCCCGCGCCAACGCTGCAATTCTCGCCGAGGCCGGCGTGACGGTGGCCCTGGGCGTCGGAGGCGAAGTCGCGCTCCACTCCAAACTCACCCGCGCATCCGCCGCCATTGCCGTGGCGAACGGACTCTCTCGCCAGGCGGCGCTGGAGGCCATCACCATCCGACCCGCTGAGGTGTTAGGCGTCGCCGATCGCGTCGGCAGCCTGGCCGAGGGTCGCGACGCTGACATCCTGATCCTGAGCGGCGATCCGCTGGACGTGCGCTCCCCCGTTGACGCCGTCCTTGTCGGCGGCGAGGTCGTCTTCGAGAGGGAGGCGGACGGTTGAGAGCTTCCCTGATCTCGGCGACGATCTCTATCGCGACCCTTCTCGCCGGCATCGCCGCAAGTGAGGACCTGCTCATCAGTGGCGGCACCGTGTGGACCGTAAGCGGCGCAGTCCTGGCGGACGCCAACGTGCTCATTGCCGACGGCAAGATCGCGGCCGTCGGGCCTGATGTCTCTGCCCCCGATGGCGCGCGCGTGATCGATGCCTCAGGCAGGCACGTCGTGCCCGGCTTGGTCGATGCCCACTCGCATCTCGGCGTGCGGGTCGGCGAACTCGACGAGGGCGTCACTCCCGCTCTGACGGATGCCTGGGCGCTGGATGCCCTTGGCGCCGATCGCGACGCGCTCGAACGGGCGATGTCCTCCGGCGTCACCACGCTGCTACTCTCGCCGGGCAACTCCAGCCCCGTCGCGGGTCCGTGCGCGGCCGTCAAACTGGGCTCTGGGGCCGTGCTGAACCAAACCGCCGCGCTGAAGTTGGTGCTGTCCGAGTCCGCCGCGTGGTGGGATCGCGACCCAACGTCGCTGCCTGGCGTTCTCAACCTCATCCGCGAGACCCTCGACGCCATCGACCCGGTTCGGGTGCAGATCTTCTGCGATGGCGCCTCCGAGGTCGAGCGGGCCGTGCAACTAGCGGACCAATTCGACCTCGACGCAGCGGTGGTGGCCATCGACCTGCCGACCCAGGTCGCCGCCGTGCTGTCGGGGACGGGCGTATCGGCGATCATCGCGCCGCTCGGCCTGACGCCCGAGGAGCGTTTCCTGGCTGGCGCTCGCGAGCTGACTGAAGCCGGAGTGAAGGTGGCCTTCAGTTCCATGGCGCCCTCCTCCGATCCGCACGACCTTCGCACATCGGCCGCCCTGGCCGTGGGAGCCGGCCTCTCCGCCGACGCCGCCCTACGGGCCATCACGCTCGACGCCGCCGAGATCATCGGCGTCGCCGATCGGGTGGGCAGCATCGAGACCGGCAAGGACGCCGACGTGGCGATCTACTCAGGCGATCCCTTGGACCTGACGTCCGCCATCGAGTTGGTCATCGTCGACGGCGATATCATCTACGAGCGTGATGCGAAATGAGAAGCGCCTCGATCCGCGCGATCACGAGCGGCCTGTTTCTCGCGCTGGTCTGCGTCGCGGCGTCGTATGCCGACGGCGCTATTGTTGTGAGAGCCGGTCGCATCATCACGATGGCGGGCGCGCCGCTCGAACGCGGCGCGATTCTCATCGAAGACGGCAAGATCAAGCGAGTTGCCGCCGACATCAAACCACCCGACGGCGCCACGATCATCGACGTGCCCGGTGGCGTCGTCATGCCTGGCCTCGTTGACGCGTGCGCTCGCTTCGGCTTGCGCGGAGATTCGAACGAGCAGTCAGATGAGATCACGCCCGCTTTCAGCGTCGCCGAAGCCTTCGACCGCGACAGCCCGGCCGTCAGACGCGCTGCTCAACTCGGCACCACGACGGCTCGCATCGTGCCCGGCAACAGCAATGTGATGGCTGGCTCCGGCGTCGTCGTGAAGACGGCGGGCAGCGCTCTCGCTGAGATGTTCGTTGGCGCGGGCGACAGCATGAAGATCACCATGGGTAACGATGCGGCGGGCGGCAATCGCACGCCGCGTTCGGGCACCCCTAACACCTTCTACTATCGCCAGCCAACAACGCGGATGGGCGTCGTGTGGATGCTGCGCCAGAGCCTTTTCAACACGCAACAAGCCATCGAGGCTCGCGAGGAGCTGACCGAATCACAGGCCGTCATCGCGTCCGCGCTGCAAGGGAAGACGTGCGTGCATGTCGCGCTGCGGGACGCGGTCGATGTCGAGACGACCCTCCAGATCGCTGACGAGTTCGGGCTGAAGAATCTCGTCTTCTTGCGCTGCACCGAGGGACACAGAGTCGCGGCAGAGATCGCCAAACGCAACATACCCGTCGTGCTCGGACCATACTACTACTATGCTCGGAGCTGGTCGGAGCACTCCGAGGGCGGCAGCATCAGCCCAAATGACGCCGGGATCCTCACCGATGCGGGCGTCAAGGTCGCCCTTGGCTCGAACGACCCGGGCGGGCCCGCTGATCTGTTGACCGTCGCGGCGATGGCTGTCCGCAACGGGCTCAATCCCGACGACGCGCTGAAAGCCGTAACCGTCAACCCGGCGCAGATCCTCGGAATCGCCGGCCGGGTCGGCAGCTTGGAGAAGGGCAAGGACGCCGATCTGCTGATATTGAGCGGCGATCCGCTGAGCGTCACGTCCCGAATCGAGAAGGTCATCATCAACGGGCGAATCGCCTTTGATGTGGAGAGCGGAGCGAATGCCGATGGGTAAAGTCGCGCGCAGTGCGATCACAGCGACCGTCGCCGTCCTGCTGGCTGGGGCGGTCCTCGCCCAAGACGGTCCCGTCCGGAAGAAGATCGCCATCAAGGCCGGCACAGTCATCACCATCAGTGGCGATGATATCTCAGGCGGCGTCGTCCTCATCGAGGACGGGCGCATCGCTGACGTTGGCAAGGATCTCGAGATCCCCTGGGACGCCGACGTCATCGACGTGCCCGAGGGTGTTGTCATGCCGGGCTACGTGGAAGCTCACACCTATCAGGGCATCCGAACCGCCAACGAGAAAGTGCTCGAGGTGCCGTTCATCTCGACCATCGACGGCATCGATCCCATCAGTTGGTTCATCGACGACTCACGTCGCGACGGCGTCACCACCATCCTCGTGCTGCCGGGCAATGATACCGTTGTCGGCGGAACGGGCGTTGCGGTCAAGCCCACCGGCCGCACGGTTGATGACATGATCGTCCGCGATTTCACGGGCATGAAGCTCTCCCTCCAAGCCCGCGCGGACAGCAGTCGCATGGCTCATATCGCGCGGATGCGGCGCTACTTCACAGACCTAGTTGAGTACGTTGATCAGTACAACCAGCGCAAAGCCGATGCCGAGGAAGCCAAGAAGGATTTCGACGAGGAGATCGACCCGAAGAAGCAGGCGGCGATTGACCTCCTCGATGGCAAGCTGACGGCCTTCGTCTACTGTCCCCGAGCCAGCGACGTCGCCAAGGCCATCGAGATCACCGAGGAATTCGGCATCAATATGATCCCAGTCCTGGGCGCCGATTGCTACAAAGCCGCCGCGCTGCTCGCCGAGAAGGAGCTCCCCGCCATCCTCGACTCGCGTCTTATCGTGTGGGAAACCGATGAGGACACCGAGACCGAGGAGATGAAGATCATCCCGAAGATCATGGCAGACGCGGGCGTGAAGTTCGCGCTCCAGCGGGATGGCAACGCCATCGACCGCCGTTACTTCTGGCTGCAGGCCGCGCGCTGCGTCGCCAATGGCGTCAGCCGCCAGGAAGCGCTGAAATCGATCACGCTTTATCCCGCCGAGATGATCGGCGTCGCTGAGCGCGTGGGCACCATTGAGAAGGGCAAGGACGCGAATCTCCTTGTCCTCACTGGCGATCCGCTCGATTCCCAGAGCTGGGTCGACCAGGTGCTGATAGAGGGCGAGGTCGTCTACACTCGCGCGGACGACCAGTACCTTGAGAAGCTGCTGGCCGAAGGTCGGACCAGCGCCGGCGTCGCGGGCATCAACGACGATGTGGACCCGGAGCCGGACGAGGAGAAGACCGAGACGCCTGATGGCGAGTCGGAGCAATGATGAGAGTCAACATGGGCAGGTGGACGACGGGTCTCTTGTCGCTGGTGCTGGTCGCGATGTTGGCGACGGGCGCCATCGCTCAAGACGCCGCGCTCGTTGTCAAAGCCGGCAAGATCATCCCCCTCGCCGGAGCGCCGATCTCGCCGGGACAGATCCTCGTGCGCGACGGCAAGATCGCTGAGATCGGCGCTACCGTGACCGTGCCCGACGGCGCGCAGGTCATCGACGCGCCGGACGCCGTGGTCATCCCCGGCCTGGTCGCCGCCTTCACAACCCTCGCTGAGCGCGACCGCAACAGTAAAGAATCCGTCACGCCCGAGACCCGCATGGCTGACGGGCTCGATCTCTTCGGCGACTGGCGCGAGCCGCTGTCTGGCGGCGTGACCACCATCTATCTCTCGCCGCCCGACCGCCGCCTGGTGCCTGGGCAGGGCGCCGTGGCCAAACTCGGCAGCGGCGGCCCATCCGCGCGCGTGTTGAGTGGCACTCCAACGCTGCGCATCGTGCTCGGCGAGTGGCCGAAGAACCCGCCGAAGCTCTGGGACCCGCCCCTGCCGCCGACGCCGGACAACCCATCCGCACCACCTGAGAGCCAGCTTCCCACCACCCGCATGGGCGAGATCAAGCTTCTGCGCGAGGTGTTCCGCGAAGCCGCCGACGCAACCATCG
>CAZKUN010000037.1:33396-34400 GCA_964555935.1 uncultured Armatimonadia bacterium
ACGGCGAATCCCTCGTTCGCGTGAAGGCCGACCGCACCGAGGACATCCGAAACGCTCTCGCCCTCGCCGAAGAATTCGGGCTGAAGATTGCCGTCGAGGGCGGCCGCGAAGCGCATCTGATGGCCGCCAGCCTCGCCCGCCGCAACGTGCCCGTGATCCTCTCATCAACCATCCGCCCTGGCCTCGGCATGGGCGCTGACCTCACCGATACCAAGGTCTCCGGCCAGGCCCGCGCCGACAGCGCCGCGATCCTCATTGCCGCCGGCGTGAAGGTCGCCATCGCCACGGACGATACGTCGATCCCCGAGATCCTGACCGCCGCCGCGTGGGCCGTCGGAAACGGCGCTCCCGTGGACGCCGCGCTTCGGGCGATCACCTCCGATGCCGCTATTATCCTGGGCGTCGACGCATCCGTCGGCACGCTTGAGGCCGGCAAGGACGCTGATCTGATTATCCTGACCGGCGACCCGTTCGCCACTCAGACGGTCGTGCAGACTACCATCTCCGACGGACGCGTGGCCTACGAGAGAAGGCCCGACAGTTCTGCCGACACCGCGCTCGCGCCGCTCCGCATTCTTCGCGCGGCGACGGTCGTCACCGGTTCTGGCGGGCAGATTTCCCCTGGCGAAGTCTGGGTCCGGGGCGGAACCATCGAGCGCGTCGGAGCCCCCGGCGATGCGCCGGCCGACGCGCAGGTCATCGATCTCGGCGACCGGGTGGTCATGCCCGGCATGATCGACATGCAATCGCGGCTCGGCCTTCATTGGGAGAGCGAGGAGCCCACCCTCAGCCCGCGAGCCGCCTCATCGGGTCAGTCCTCCGGTGGACCGAAGCACGTCAGCATCGCCAACGCGATCGATCCCACCGACGACGCCTTCGCCGAGGCGCTGCGTGCGGGCGTGACGTCCATCGTCCTAGCGCCGAGCGACGCCGGGCTGTTCTGCGGATCCGTCGCCGTCGTGAAGACGGCTGGCGCGACCATCGACCAACGCATCGTCAAGCCC
>CAZKUN010000037.1:34410-34707 GCA_964555935.1 uncultured Armatimonadia bacterium
CTCAAGTTCTCTCTGCGCGTCGGCCGCGACCGCCAGGCCCAGCCCTGGGGCGCGCGCGATTTCCTGGATAAGGCCGAGAAGTACGACTCCGACTGGGCTGAGTTCGACAGTCGCTGGGCTGAGTTCGAACGTAAGTACCAGGACAGCCCTGAAGCCGAGTTGAAGGACATTAAGGAGCCCGCGCGCCCGGCCCGCAACACCGAGATGGAGATGCTGCGCGCGCTGGTGGCCGAGAATTTGCCGGTCATGGTCTCTGCCGATCGCGCAGACGAGATCACCCAGGCGCTGGAGGTGTTC
>CAZKUN010000037.1:34717-51589 GCA_964555935.1 uncultured Armatimonadia bacterium
GCGAGCGTGGCTATGATGTCATGATCCTCGGCGCGGCCGACGCCTGGCGTCTGACGCCGGAGATGCGCGAGGCCGGCGCCTTTGCCGCGACGGATCCGGACGTGCTCCAGGACGAGCGCGGTCGGGACATCAACGCGGCGGGCCTCTTGGCCGACGCCGACGTGCCGGTCGCCTTCCAGTCGGGCGCCACATCGGGAACGCAGTTCCTCCGGGCCACCGCGGCCTACGCGGTCCGGCACGGAATGGATGAGACGGAAGCCATTCGCGCCCTGACCACGCGCCCAGCCGAGTTCCTGAAACTCGACGGCCGGATAGGTTGTCTTGAACCTGGTCGAGACGCGGACATCGTCGTGCTATCGGGCGACCCGCTCGAGCTGACGAGCCGCGTCGAACAGGTCTATGTTGACGGCGCGCTGGTCTACGATGCGGCGGCGCAATAGGAGTCGCGGGTGAGAATCCATCCGGATCGCGCAACTTGTCGAGCGGCGGCATGCCTCGCGATCTGCGCGATCGCCGCTGGCGCGTGGGCTGACGCTCGATACGCGATCCGCGCCGGGAAGATCGTCACTGTCACCCAAGGCACGATCAACCATGGCGTGGTTCTCGTCGCGGATGGGATCATCGAGGCGCTCGGAGCCCAAGCTGACATCGACATTCCGGGCGATTACGCGGTCATCGACGCGACCGACAAGTGGGTCATGCCCGGGATGATCGAGGTCCACTCGCACTGCGGCGTTCAGGGCGGCCTCAACGACATGGTGGCCCAGACGAATCCGGGCATGCGCATCGGTGACGGCATCGATCCTGACTCAGAGATCGTGCAGGTAGCGCTCTCGGCGGGCGTGACGACCATCCAGACCTTGCCCGGCAGCGGCACCAATCACTCGGGGTTTGGCTGCGCGTTTAAGACCGCCGGCGCGACGAAGGAAGACCGCATCGTCCGCCGTGTGAGTGCCATGAAGATCGCCCAGGCCGACAACCCTGAGCGCCGGACGGGGGATGTCGGCGCAACGTTGATGGGGATGAGCTGGATCTTGCGCGAGCACATCGATCGGGCCAGAACGTACGACGCGGCGTGGCAGGCCTTCGAGGCGGGGGAGACGGACACCCCTCCGGAGCGTGACATCGCGCTGGAGCAGATGCGCGGCGTCTTCAGCCTCGGGTTGCCCGTCTTCGTGCACACCTGGCAGACGTGGGGTATGACCATGACCGCGCGCATGTTCCACGACGAGTACGGTCTTGCGGTGATCGCCACCCACGCCACGGGCGCCGGGCATCGAACGGCCGACCAAGTGGCAAGGCGGCAGATCCCAGTCAACGTCGGGCCGCGCGTGGTCGATTTCTACGGCGTGGGAGACGGGCGTTTCCATGGCATCGCCGCTGAATACGACGCGGCGGGCGTGCAGCCGGTTTCGGTCAACACGGACTCCTTCAACTTCGGCCAGACCTACTTGGCCGTCAAGGCGGCGATGGCCGCGCGGTTTGGGATGGACGACGCGGCGGCCCTGCGCTCGGTGACGATCGAGCCCGCGCGAGCGCTGCTGTTGGCTGATAGGCTCGGGAGCATCGAGGTCGGCAAGGACGCCGATCTCATCATCAAGCAGACCAACATTATCGACCCGACGACGCCGGTCGAGATGGTGTTCGTAGACGGGCAACTCGCCTACGAGTACGAGACGAGAGGATAGACGGATGGGCGGCCCACGACACATCCTAAGCGCATCGAGCATCGGCCTCGCCGTGCTAATGGCTGTTGCCGGCTCTGCGGATGGCAACGGGCGCTACGCCATTCGTGCCGGCAAGATTGTCACCGTCACGCAAGGCGTCATCAACAACGGCGTCGTGCTCATCGCCGATGGCAAGATCCAAGCCGTCGGCCCGGCATCGGAGATCGACATCCCCAAGGGCCACGAGGTCATTGACGCATCCGACAAGTGGCTTATGCCGGGGATGGTCGAGATTCACTCCCATGCCGGCGCGCAGGGCGGTCTCAATGACATGGTCTCCCAGACCAATCCCGGCATGCGGATCGGCGACGGCGTCGATCCCGATTCTGAGATCATCACCATGGCCCTGGCCGCGGGCGTCACGACCATCCAGACCCTCCCGGGCAGCGGCACGAACCACGGCGGCTTCGGCGTCGCCTTCAAGACCGCCGGCAAGACGAAGAAGGACCGAATCGTCCGCCGCGTGAGCGCCATGAAGATTGCCCAGGCCTACAACCCCGAACGTCCGGGCGGCGACCTTGGCGCAACGCGAATGGGCATGGCCTGGATGTTGCGCGAGCACTTGGACCGCGCCAAAGCCTACGAAGACGCCTCCGTCGCGCATGAGCGCGGCAAGGGGAAGAAACCCCCGAAGCCCGACATCGCCCTCGAAATGACTCGCCCTATCTTCCGCGGCGAGTTGCCCGTGCTGATCCACACGTACGAAACGTGGGGCATGCTGATGACGATGGCGATGCTCGGCGAAAGGTACGGCGCGCGCGCCACCGCGACCCACTGCGCCTTCAACGGGCACCGGGCTGCTGATACGGTCGGCAAGCTGAACTTCCCCGTCAACATCGGCCCGCGCGTCACCGACTTCTACGGCAACGGCGACGCCCGCTTCCGCGGCATGATCCCGACCTACGCCGAGGGGGGCACGACCGAGCTCTCGGTCAACACGGATTCATTCGGCTCCGGTGGGACGTACCTCGCCGTCAAGGCCGCCATGGCGGCGCGCTTCGGTCTCGATGACAAGCAAGCCATCGATCTGGTCACGATCAACCCCGCCCGCGCAATCCTGCTCGACGATCGCGTCGGCAGCATCGAGGTCGGCAAGGACGCCGACCTGGTCATCAAGGCATCGAGCATTCTCGACGCCACCACGCCCGTTGAGATGGTGTTCGTCGACGGAAGAATCGCCTACACCAGGGAGACGGAGAACTAGCCCATGCCTAGCGTCCTCCCACGCGGTGCCCTGCTGGCTGGGGTCGTCGCCGTGATCATCCTAACCTGCGGCGCCTTCGCCCAGCCGATCGCCATCCAGGCCGGCCGGATTGAGACCGCCGCCGGCGAGCCGATAGAGAACGGCGTCATCGTGATCGAGGGTGGCCGCATCACGGCCATTGGCGCGGATGTCGAGGTGCCCGCCGGCGCGGAAGTGATCGACGCATCCGGCGGAGTGGTCGTGCCCGGGTTCGTCCACCCGGCCTCAAACCTCGGCCTATCCGCCAGCGGCGGCGCCGCGCACTATCGCGTCGCTGACGAACTCTACGCTCACCAGGACGCCTACAAGCGCGCCGCGAAGGCAGGCTTCACGACTCTCTGCCTGCGCAACAGCGCGAACGGCATCGGCGGGCAGGCCGCGCTCGTGCGATCCGTGGCGGGCAGCGCGGATGACATGCTCCTCTCAGACCGCGGGCCGCTGTCTATCACCTATCGAGCGGATACCGACACAAAGAACGCCATCAAGACCGCCCTCGACAAGGGCAAGGACGGCAGCGCCGCCGACGAGAAGGTCGCGCCGCTCGTGCACGGCGTCAAGGGCGATGTGCCAGTCCTTGCGTACTGCGGCAGCCCTGGCGATGTGTTGCACTTGCTGAAGCTGGTCGAGCCGTACAAGTCGATGAATCTCCTGCTCCACTCAAACTCCGCCCAAGTCCACCGCGTCGCGGAGGAACTCGGCGAGAAGGAAGCATCCGTCGTCGTCCCCGCGACGATCCACTTCGAACGCTACACGCGAAACCGCATCAACGTGCCCCGCTTGTTGGCCGAAGCAGGAGCCAAGCTCGCCTGCATCCCGGCTAATGTCAACTCGGACACGCTCGATGCCTTCCGCGTGTCGATGGCCGAACTTGTGCGGGCGGGACTCGATCGGGAGACGGCGATTAAGTCCATCACCAGCAATCCCGCCGAGATGCTCGGGCTGGACTATCGTCTGGGCACGTTGGCGGTGGGGAAGGACGCGAACCTGGTGATACTGGACGGGGATATCTTCGACGCGCGGGCCAACATCCAGCGTGTCTTGCTCGAGGGCGAGACGGTCTACGACGCAACATGGGGTGGGATACGATGAACCTCGTGAAGCGATCGATCAACCTGACAGCCGCGCTCTTGACCATCGCGTCAGTCGTTCACGCGGCGGATGAGAAGCCGCTCGTCATCAGCGGCGGCGATATCTACACCATCTCTGATGGCATCATCCGTAACGGCACGCTTCTCGTCGAAGACGGGAAGATCTCTCGCATCGGCACGGCGGTCGAGACGCCCGAGGACGCCGAGGTCATCGATGCATCCGGCAAGATCGTCATGCCGGGCCTCGTGGCGACCAACATGTCCGGCCCCGCGCCGGGCAACTCCAAGAAGATCGCCGACGCCGTCGACCCGCACCACATCGCCGTCTCATTCGCGCTCGCCTCGGGCATCACCGCCACCTACGTGCAGATCGGCAGAGCCGGAGCCACCGGCGCCGGCGGCACGAATGCCGTGATCAAGATGACCGAGGGCGATCTCGGCGGCATGCTCCTCAAGGAGCCGGTCGCGGTCAACGCCTCGTATCCCACCTCGACTCCCAGCACCAAGGACGCGCTGCGCCGCAGCCTCAAGAGCGCCCGCGACTATCTGCGCGAGAAAGCCCAATACGAGAAAGACAAGGCCGCCGGGAAGAAGGTCGAAGAACCTAAGCCCCCGCGCAACTCGGAGTCGGCGATCCAGTTGCTTCAGGGCGAGTTGCCCGCGCGTATTGGCGCCTCGTCGGCAAACGACATCCTCGCCGCGCTCGAACTTGTCGATGAGTTTGGCATCCACCTCATTCTGGATGGCGTCGTCGAGGGATGGACGGTTGCCGAGGAGATGGCCGAACGAAACGTCGACGCCATCATCTCGCCCCGTCGCATCTGGGGCAAAGACACTGACATCATCGCGCCCTCCGGATCGTCGCCTCAACAGGCCGCGATCCTGAAGCGCGCCGGCGTGCGGTTCGCCATTATTCCCACGTCCGCCGGCTTTTCGACGGGCGGCGGGTTCGGGGATGACCTGTTCACGTTCCCCTACGAGGCCGCTCACGCCGTGGGGGGTGGGCTTGACGAAGAGACCGCGCTTGAGGCCATCACCTTGCGCCCGGCGGAGATGTTCGGCGTCGCCGATCGCATCGGCAGCCTCGAGGAAGGTAAGGACGCGGACATCATCATCCTCGATGGCCACCCTCTGCACTATGGCACGCTTGTCGACTGCACGTTGGTGAATGGCAAGGTGCTCTACGAGAGGTCGAAGTCAACCTACTTCTCGCACATTCGCGCGGCCCACGCTGAGGAGCAGGCTGACGAGGAGACTGAGGAGGCAGCAGAACCTGAGGAGACAGCTGAAGACGAGCCGTAAACGCCTCCGTGGGGCAGGCATTCTTGCCTGCCGCCGTCCCTCGTCTACCCGCCACCCGCTTTGACGAGATGACACGCCGCCTCGCGCGCCTCGCCACACGGCCGGAACCCCGGATCCACCGTCCTGCACTCATCCATCACATACGGGCAGCGCGGATGGAAGCGGCACCCAGGCGGGATCTCATGTGACTCCGGCAGATCGCCCGTGAGCACGATCCTCTGCCGCTGCCGAGTCGGGTCCGGCACGGGCACGGCCGACAGTAGAGCCTTCGTGTATGGATGGCGCGGGTCCTCGAAGAGCTGCTCAGTCGCGCCCACCTCCACGATCCGCCCCAGGTACATGACCGCCGTTCGGTGGGCGATGTGGCGCACCACGCTCAGGTCGTGCGATATGAACAGATACGCGATCCCGAGCTTCTCCTGGAGATCCCGCATCAGGTTGACGATCTGCGCTTGCACCGAGACATCCAGCGCGCTCACCGGCTCGTCTGCCACGATAAGTTTCGGCTCGAGTGCGAGCGCTCGCGCGATCCCGACCCGCTGACGCTGTCCCCCGCTGAGTTCGTGTGGCAAGCGGTCCGCGTCGCCTGGCCGCAGACCCACGAATCCCAGCAGCTCTCGGACCCGCTCGCCGATTTCCACTTTCGACCCCAGCCCATGCACGCGCAGGGGCTCGCCGACAGCTTGCCCGACGCGCATGCGTGGATTCAGCGATGAAAATGGATCCTGGAACACGATCTGCATCCGCCGCCGCTTCTCGCGCAGCGGCTTTCCGCGCAGGCTCAGCACGTCCACGCCGCTGAATGTCACGCCCCCTGACGTTGGCTCGATCAGCCGCAGCACGCACCGTCCCGTCGTGCTCTTCCCGCACCCGCTCTCGCCAACGAGCGCCAGCGTCTCGCCCTCGCCGATGCCGAACGTCACGCCGTCGACCGCGCGCACGGCGCCAAAGTGCTTCGCTAGATTGGTGACCTCGAGGAGTCGCGTCACGGGAGCCACTCCTTCGCTCGCCAGCACCGCGCCCTTCGTCCGGTCGCGATTTCGGCCAACTCCTGCGGCTCCCGGCATTGGTCCATAGCGTGTTCGCAGCGCGGCGCGTACGCGCATCCGCTCGGGATGTCGGCGGGGTCCGGCACGCTGCCGGAGATGCTCTGCAGTCGTGCGGTCGCGCCATCAGCGGTCGGGACCGAGGCCAGCAGATCGACGGTATATGGATGCAGAGGCTGGGCAAACAGCGCCTCCACCTCAGACTGCTCGACGATTCGTCCGCAATACATCACCGCCACGTCGTGGGCCATCTCCGCCACGATCCCCAGGTCATGCGTGATCAGGAGAATCGCCATTTCCTGCTCAACCTGCAACTGCAGCAGCAAGTCCACGATATCCGCCTGCACGGTTACATCCAGTGCCGTCGTTGGCTCGTCCGCGATGAGCAGCGCCGGTCGACACGCGATGGCCATCGCGATCATCGCTCGCTGCCTCATCCCGCCGCTCAGTTCGTGCGGGTGCTGCTTCGCCCTCCGCTCCGGCGCGGGGATGCCGACCTCGCGGAGTTGCTCAACCGCCCGATCCCACGCCGCGCGACGGCTGATCTTCTCATGCGCGCGGAGCGTCTCCGCGACTTGCTCCCCGATGGTGAACACCGGGTTCAGCGCGTTGAGCGGCTCCTGGAAGATCATCGCGATCTCGCAGCCACGCACGTCGCGCAGTTCTTTCTCGCCGAGGCCGGTCAGCTCCTGATCGCGCAGCCGGATCGAGTCAGCCCGCATCTCAGAATCCGATGGTGTCAGTCGCAGCAATCCGAGCGCCGTCATCGTCTTCCCACATCCGCTCTCGCCCACAAGCGCCAGCGTCTTCCCTGCGGGGACGGCAAACGACACGCCGTCCACCGCGTTGAACGCCCCGCGACGGCCCGAGAACGATACCTTCAGGTTGCGCACGTCCAGTAACGCCATTGTCATGCCTTCGTAGGTCGGATCTCCAGATCCGACGCCTTGGCCTACTGCCTCTGTATCCTCGGGTCCACCATCCGGTAGACCAAATCGACCACGATATTGGCAACCACCACCAGCGTCGCGGCAAACAGCACCGTGCCCATGATCATCGGCACGTCCATCTTCTGAACCGCCTGGAGCGCCAGCGAGCCCACCCCCGGCAGCGCGAAAATCGTTTCGGTGAAGACCACCCCGCCCAGCAGCGCCGCCGTGTCCATACCGATGACCGTCAGCAGCGGGATGAACGCGTTGCGCAGCGCGTGCTTGAACAGCACCTTCGTCTCGCTGAGGCCCTTCGCCCGCGCCGCGCGGATGTAGTCCTGGTTCATCACCTCGACCATGTTGCTATGCACCAGCCGCGCGTAGTAGCCGGCCCCGACGGTCCCGAGCGTGACGCAGGGAAGTATGAGGTGCTGCCACGATGCGAACCCGCCGACGGGGAATAGTCCGGCGCGATAGGCCAACTGAAACTGCAGCAGTCTCCCCAGCCAGAACGTTGGCAGCGAGATCCCAATCATGCATAGCACGAGCACGATCCGGTCGACCGGCTTGTCTCGCCATCGCGCTGTCAGCACGCCCAGGGGAACGCCGATCGCGAGCCAGATCGCCAGGCCCCCGAGCGATAGCGCCAACGTCACCGGGAAGCGCAGCATGATCGCGTCGATAACGGGCTGTTGCGTGACATACGAGCGCCCGAGGTCGCCTCTCGCGGCTCTGCCCAGGAAGCGCAAGTACTGCTGCCACAGCGGATCGTCCAGCCCCATCTCCCGCCGGATGTTGTCGAGCGTCTCCGCGTCAGCCTGTGGCCCCGCATACGTCACCGCCGGATCGGCCGGAATGGCGTGCGCGATGACGAAGACGATCACTGACGTGCCGAGAAGCGTCACGATGCCCCAGCCGACCCTCGCGAGCAGGCGCTTCGTCATGGCCGCGCCTCCCACTGCGGGTCTTCCGTGTCGAACCACAGCTTCTCGAGCCGCTGAGGCCACACGGGGTGCATGGAGTGTCCACGCAGCCACGGCTGGCGCAGGGCGTGTCGCACGGGGTGGTACAGGAACACCCACGGCGCGTCGTCGACGATCATGCGCTCGACTTGCTGGTAGATCCTCAGGCGCGCCGCGGCGTCAGTCTCCTTGGCCGCCACGCGCAGCAGGTCGTTCACATCGGGATTCGAGTAGAACGCCGCGTTGTTGCAGTTCACTTCGACGATCCGCTCGCCGTTCAGCAGCACGTCAAGGAAGTTGCTCGGGTCCGGGTAGTCTTGGCTCCAGCCGAAGATCCCCAGCTCCGCGCCGCGCCGCTTCGCCATGATGTCACACAGCGTCGCGAACGCCACGGGTCTCAGGTCGACCTCGACGCCGACCTCCGCCAGATCCTGCTGGATGACCTCAGCCGCCTTGCGCTCGTAGCCCGTGTCTGATCGGAACCACATCGGCAGCGAGAATCCATCCGCCAGTCCCGCCTCCGCGAGAAGCTGCTTCGCCTTCCCTGGATCATGCGCGTAGCCCGGCATGTCGGGATCGTGTCCCGGCATCGGCGGAGGGAGCACGCCGCGAGCCGCGACGCACCTCCCGGTCAGCATCTTAACGATCCGCCCTCGGTCGATCGCGTAGTTCATCGCCTGTCGGACGCGTTTGTCGGTGAACGGCTCCATCTCGCAGTTCATCGACAGATAGACCGTCCGGCTGTCCGCCGCGGTCGCGGTGTAAGGTTGCCACTTTGGATCCGTCGTGATGCGCACGAAGTCGGGGATAGGGATGCCCTCTTTGAGGTCCAACTCGCCCCGCTCGAACATCATCTGATGCACGAGCGTGTCGCCGCCGATCATCACGCTCACGCCGTCGAGCCTCGGCTCGCCGTCGATGAAGTAATGCGGGTTCGGGGAAAACCGGATGCGCATGCCGCGGACCCATTCGGTGAGCACGAACGGCCCCGTCCCCACTGGGTTGCGGAAGAAGTCCTCGCCATGCTCCTCGACGGCCTCGCGCGGCACTGCGTACGCGAACGTCATCGCCAGCACGTTCAGGAACGAGAGATCCGGCTCCGCGATGTTGACCTCAAACGCGTGGCTCCCGAGTTCGACCAAACCCGCCACGTGCAGCGGTTCGGTCACCCGCTCGCGCTCGGTCTGGGTCTCCCGAGCCGTCTCGCCGTCTTGCTTGCAGGCGTCCTGAAACTCCCTCGCGCCGACGATATGCCTGAAGAAACTCTCGCCTGGAGAGAGCGTGGCCGGGTCGAGCACGCGCTCCAGGCTGTAGATGAAGTCGGCCGCCGTCACCTCGCGGCCGTTGGAGAACTTCACGCCCCTCTTCAGTCGGAACGCGTACTTGCGCCCATCCTCGGAGATCGTCGGCAGTTCCTCCGCCAGCCATGGCACGAGATTCGTCCCGTCGTCGTAGTCGAGCAAGCCGTGGTACAGCAAGCGGACCATCGGCCATGACACGGTATCGTAGGCGATGGCTGGGTCGAGGGAATCGATATCCGTCTCGATCGCCAGGCGGAGCGTGTTGCTTGGACTTGGGCCCGCGTCCCTTCCACATCCCGTTAGACCGCCTAGCGCACCTAGGAGCGCCAACGCAATCAGGACCCCTGGCGCGACCGGGAGTGCCCCGTAGGTCGGATCTCCAGATCCGACGGTCTCCGTTGTTAGCGTCTCGAAGCCCCTCCTCGCGCGGATCATGTTATTCGCCTTGTCCCTGGTGTGGATCGAGCACGTCTTGCAGTCCCTGTCCCAGCAGATTGAACCCCACCACCGTCGCCACGACCGCGATGCCTGGGGGCAGCACGAGCCACGGCGCCACAAGCAAGTACGGCTGTCCCTCGCTGATCATCCCACCCCAACTCGGAGCCGGTGGGGGAACGCCGATGCCCAGGTAACTCAGTCCCGCCTCCAGGAGAATCGTCCCGGCCGTGCTCATCGCCGCCAGCACGATGATCGCGGGCAACACGTTCGGCAGCACGTGACGGAGGATGATCCGCCCGTGCGAGCATCCCGCCGCCCGCGCCGCCTGCACGAACTCGCGTTCATGCAGCGTCAGCACCTGCCCGCGCACCACGCGCGCAATCCGCGTCCAGCTCACAATCCCGATGATGAGAAAGATACTCACCAGGCCGCGCTCGAGCCGCACGTCCAGCCAATGCGCCTCCAGCCCCGCCGGGTGTAGGTGGACCACGCGCCCATCCATCAGCCCGGCAAACGCAATCGCCAGCAGCAGCGCGGGAATGGTCATCATGATGTCGGTGAAGCGCATCAGAAGCGTGTCGATCCACCGACCGAAGTAACCGGCGAGCAGCCCAACCGCCAGCCCGATGAACGTCGCTGTCAGCACTGCCACCATGCCGACCGTCAGCGATATCCGCGCGCCGTGCAGCACGCGACTCAGGATGTCGCGCCCGAGGCTGTCAGTGCCCAGGCGGAATCGCTCGCCCGGCGGTAGCGGCATGCCATCCGCGTCGAGGCCCTCGTCAAACTGGGTGTTGGGATTCTCGGGGGCGATGAGCGGCGCGAGCGTCCCCGCCAGCGCAATCACGACCACGACAGCCAGCCCGGCCATGACCAGGCGGTTGCTCAGCACCTCGCGCAGGGCGTGAGGACGGGGTGTTGCGACCGGTTCTGTGCCAATCTCTGCAGCGCTCACGCCGCGAGTTTCTCTGGATTGGCCGCAGTCGCCTGCTCTGGGTCAGTAGCTCGCGAGGTCGGAGCCATTAAGTTGACAAAATAGGAAGATTAAATGTACTATTATGTTTCAATATAGTTGCCGTATCTGGGAGCTACAGTATCGATGACTGACCAGTATGACGTGCTATGGATCGGCGACAGCCCCACGCACGATTCCGAATACGCCACGGTTGCTCGGGAGGTATTGAGCCGCCTTGAGCGCGCCCATGGGCTTTCGGTGGCGGCTCTTGGCTGGCACCACCTGCCTGGCAACGAACGCGATATGGGCATCGCTGGGCCGATCATTGGGCACCTCGTCTTCCCCTGTAATGCCCACTCCATCGCGTGGGCCATGGTCGAATTCGACCCGAAAGTGGTTGCTGTCTGCTGCCCGCAGGACGACTGCGACGCCCTCACCCGCGCCGCCGCGCACATCGACGTGCCATGGGTGCTCCACGTCGACTTGCGGGCCCCAAGTACGGCGCCGGCTGAAATCAGCCTGTTCGAGCGAGCCGCCGTGGTCGCGCCTTTTCGCCAGACCCAACCCGTGCCGGTCATGCCGACCATCGCCATCGATCGAGCATTGGCGCTGCCTGATGACAGCGGCCCCGACTGGGACGACCTCGCCGGCGCCTGGGCGGACGTCCTTACTCAGTTGGCCAACGACTGCCCGGTGGCGCCTGATGCCCCAGACCGCCCCGTCCTCGAACAGGCCGTCAGTTGGTTCTTCAGCGAGTCCGGGTGGACAGAGCCCGATTCGTCCCGTCCCTCCATGGCCATCCTGACGCCCGGGTTCATCGATGAGAGTACGGGCATTTCGTGGATGGGTGGCGCCGAGCGCTACCTCATCGATCTCGCTGAGCTGTGCGACGATCTCGGCATCGCGGTCGATGCCTATCAGCCCTCGCAGACGCCCGCCCGCTGGCAATACGGCCGGCTTACGGTCTACGGGCTTGGCATCAACGGGCTCGAATACGACGTCCGTCCGCCCGCGAACCTGGTCTTCGACCGCGCGACCCGCAGGTACGACCATATTCTCTATCACTGCTTCGATCAGTGCTATCCGGCCGCCCGCCCTGGAAGCGTCGCCATTTCTCATGGCATTTGGTGGGACGTGGATCTGCCGGGACCATGGCGGACGGATGAGTGGCGCCGTCGTCTGAACCAGTGTTTCGACAACGCGGGTCTCCTCGTCTCGGTCGACACCAGTACCATGAACTGGCTGCGCGCCGAACGCCCCGAACTCGGAGATCGGCTTCGGTATATCCCCAACTGCGTCGATCTCGACGCCTTCCATCCACCCACCAACCGTCGAGAGGCGGGTGGCCCCGCTCGCGTGCTCTTCCCCCGTCGACTCACCATATGTCGCGGGACGGAGCTGATGGTCGGCATTGCCGAGGATCTCATCCGCGCTCGAGACGACGTCTGCTTTCATTTCGTGGGCCGGGGCGATCCCCTCGCCGAGGAAGGCGTGTCCCGCCTCGCCGCCGGTTCATCCAGAATCGACTGGGAGTGGCGCCCTCTGGAGCAGATGCCCGAGGTCTATCAGCAGGCGGACATCACCGTCATTCCAACGCTGTGTTCCGAGGGCACCTCGCTGTCATGCCTCGAAGCGATGGCGACGGGCAACGCAATCGTCGCGACTAACATCGGTGGATTGGGCAATCTCATCATCGACGGCTACAACGGCCTGCTGGTCGAGCCGAATCGCGAGGCGGTTCAGCAGGCCGTCGAGCAGCTCCTGGATGATCCCGATCTTCGCCTCGTCCTTGGCCGCCGCGCTCTCGAGACTGCCGAGGCCTTCTCGAAGGCTCGTTGGCAGGACAAGTGGCGGGACATCCTGATCCGGATGTATCCCGCTCCCGAGCGTTAGAATCGCGACTCTGGTTCGATTGGACTGCATCATGCGTTTGCTGATTGCCGGTTTCGATGGGATAGATCCGGGCGTTGTGGAGAGTTACGGCGACGCGATGCCATGCCTGGCCTCGCTGCCCTACGCGGCGGAGTTGGTCAGCGAGGAGATCCTCACCTGGCCGATCTGGACCAGCATGGCCACCGGGCTGCCTCCTTCGGAGCACGGCGTGACCGGCATCTTCGCCGACGAAGACGCCAAGCGCGCGTGGTGCCGCGATGACGTGAAGACGGGTCGCTTCCTCTGGCGCGCTCTCAACGACGCCGGCCTGTCTGTCGGCTGGTATCGCGTGCCCGTCACGAGCTACCCGCCCCGCGAGTTGGACGGATGGATGGCCAGCGGCACGGCCGGCTCGCCGACGGGCATCTGGCCCGTCGAGTTGTCCAGCGCGTACGAGCCGGGACCGGCCAATCTGTGGTCCAAAGAGTGCCTCCCCATCGGCAGCGAAACTCGCGCCGACATCGACCGCGCTGGCTCGGCGCTGTGGGACGCCGCTCGCAACGCGCTCGACGCGGAGCTGGAGTCGCTTCTGCGGCTGGTCGAGGTCTCGCCGGTTGACGTAGTCTTCTGCTACTTCAATTACACCGACACCGTCCAGCACCACTGCTTCCACGACAAGTCCATCATGGCCCAGCTCCACGCGTGGGTCGACCGTGCGGCCTCACGCATCACCGGGGCGTGCGATCCCGACCAGACCATGATCCTCAGCGACCACGGCATGCGAGCCGTGACGCCGGACGATTGGGGCACGCATGACAAGGAGGGCGTCTGGTTCACGCGTTCCGTGTTCGGCAACCATTCGTTCTTCCAGTCGGGAATGCACCGCTCTCCGGGGCTCGTCCGCGCGTCCTTCCCCCTCCCGCCGACGCTCACGCCCGAAGATGTCTACGCCGTCACGTGTCGCGCCTGCGATATCCAGGGCCCTCCCCCCGCTTGAGTCCAGCGTCTCCACGTGATACGCATCACACGCCCTATGCAGTTTTCCCCAGGTACTATGGTAAACACGAAATAGCGGAGCAACAGTGGTTTCAGAACCCCCGTAGGTCGGATCTCCAGATCCGACGGGCCCGGTTGCTGGGGTTCTGGAACGACTTCCAGTCCGACTCGGCAATGGGGGGCCGTTCTTGAGCACGCGTCGCCGGCTGCTAATAGGTGCCGTACTGGGTCTCATAGTGGGCGGTCTTGCTTACATGCCCTTCTATGAGTCGCCCTCACGCGCGTGGGACCAATACGAGCCCCCCGGCCGCATGTGGGACTACTCGCTGGTGGACCTGCGCTACCAGCTCCGAGGCCGGCGCCCTGATTCCGGGCAGGTAATGGTCGTCGGGATCACCCACGAGTGCCAGCAGGACCCTCTGGTAGGCACGTTGCCCCTGCCCCGCGCCAAATACGCGGATGCCATCGAGAAGCTCAACGATCTCGGCGCCTCTGTCATCTGCTTCGACATCTTCTTCCCCGAGACCGACGATCGGGTCAACAACGCCGCCCTGGCCGCCGCTATTGCCGAGGCCGGCAACGTAATCCTGCCGATCTTCGACGAAAAAGAGGGGCGTGACTTGCACGACCCCAAGTTTCGCGGCAGCATGGCTCTGATTGCCGACGCCGCGCTTGACCAGGGCCACATCAACGTGTCGCCGGACGGGGACGGAGCCGTGCGTCGCGCGCCGCTCATCATACGCAATCTGCGCGCTCTCACGCGCTACACCCAACTCGGCGTCACCGGCGCGCTCCACCACATGCGCCGCAGCGCCGCATCGGCCGCCGATCTGACCGGGGTCTCCGACGAGACTGTCCACGCGCCGCCGACGAGCGCCGACGGCGAGCTGATGGTGAATTGGCGCCGCCCGGAGGACGGCGCGCGCGTGGGGCTCACCTTCCTCACCTTCAGGGATCTGATGAATGATCGAATCCCCGAGGCGCTCATCAGCGGCAAGGTGGTCTTCATTGGCCAAACGGCCACTGGCGTGCTAAACGCCGACATGTTCGAAGGCCCATTTGACTCGCAGTTTGGAGTCTTCATCCAGGCCGATGTCGCCGATAGCGTCATCGCCGGGGAGCATGTTCGGGCGTTCCCTCCAGGTGCTCACCTGGCGCTTCTGCTCCTGCTATGCACGGTATTGGGCGGGACGCTGCTCTCGGTTCGGTTGCAGCCCCTCCTGATAACGTACCCCATCGCTCTGGTCGGCTTTCTGACGGCTGCTCTCGCGGTGTTCATCGGCTACGGCCTGCTCGTGCCTGTCGTGCCGGCCGTCTCGGCGATGACACTGCTCTTCGCGGTAGCCATCGGGTACGGGCTGCTCCGCAAGGGGGCTGAAGCTCAGCGCTGGGAAGACGCTCTTGGGGTGGTCAACAGCACGGGCCAGGTGGCCGGCACGTTGCTTGGGTTTGAGGGGGGGCGACGAAGATCCGCTCGAACTCGATGATTCGTTCGCCGCAGCCTTGCGCGCCCCCGAAACTACCCCCGCCATGGTGCTGTCTCTGATCGCTGAAGTGCTGGGCGCCCACCACTCATTCCTCAGGATCGACGTGCCCGGCGGCGACGTTGAGTGGCTGTCTGCGTCGAGTGATGATGGCGGCGATCCGCCCGAGGCCGCCCGTCACCTCGCCGAGACCTTGGCAATGCTCGCCAGCGGGGAAGACCACAGCGTGTTGGTTCCTCGCGTCTCGCGCGAGGCGGCCGTTGAACAGTTCGCCGACGTGGCTGAATCGGCTCTTGCCATCCGTCTGACTCTCGGAACCGAGACGCTTGCTACTGTCGCGTTGTGCGGCAAGATCCCGACGGCAATTTCGCCATCGCGGCGCTTTGACAAGACCGACCTTCGCCTGGCATTCGCGTTGGCCCCACAGGGCTCGCTGCTTCTGGATCACGCTCGTCTGCACCGGTCGCTCTACGCCGCCTTGCGCCGCGCCGTCGGCACGCTCGCGTCGGCCATGAATGCTCGCGATGCGTACACGAGCGGCCACTCTGAGCGAGTTGCGTTCTATACGAGATTCCTCGTGGATGCCATGGGGATGCCCGGCTGGGCCGTTGAGGCCGCCGAACTCGGCGCGCTGCTGCACGACATCGGCAAGATCGCCATGGACGAAGACGTGCTTCGCGGCGCCAACCGGCTGACCGATGCGGAGTGGCACGCGGTGCAGCAGCACCCCGTTACGGGCCAGGGCATCTTCGAGGAGATGAAGGAGCTGTCGGCGTTGCTACCGGCCTTGCGCCACCACCACGAGCGATATGACGGTGGCGGATATCCGGACGGACTGAAGGGCGAGGAGATTCCACTGCTTGCCCGGATCGTCGGTGTTGCCGACTCCTTCGATGCGATGACGTTCAAGCGTCCATATAAGCCCGCTCCGTTGACATTCGACGAAGCCCGCCAGGAGCTGTTGGACAACGCCGGAACCCAGTTCGATCCCGCCCTCGTCCGCACGTTTGTCGACCACGCAACGCCGGACTTGCTCGACCGCGCCAAAGCCGCCGCGAGGCTCACCACCTCTGATCCTGTCGCCCGCAGTCGGACCGAAGATATCCCCACTGCGGTTGGCGTCCCGGAATCCTCCGACCAGCCAGCATAGTTGCGACTGCCGCCGCGCGGATGCTACGCCGCTAAGGCGAACGTGATTCAGCGCGCCAATGACGTCGCTGAGGACCACATACCAGACCTCGAAGCTCGGCCGGGGCGAGTTGGAGAGCCCGCGGTATGTGTTATGCCGTTGTCTCCCGATGGGCACTGTCGCGCGGGTAAGACACATTGGATGCTCATGCTACGGGACGGCGAGGGCGTTCACGGTGGGGCCGGTGAGCCAGAGCGATGGGCCGGCGGCGGTGGGATCGGCGAATCGGATGGTCCACTCGGTGGTGGCGGACGAAACCACGATTGTCATGTCGGACGCGGTGACGGCGACCGCTGGAGCGTCGGCGGCTTGCACGGTGAGAACGGTGATGAGATCGACG
>CAZKUN010000038.1:0-41260 GCA_964555935.1 uncultured Armatimonadia bacterium
ACTCCCGCCAACTGCTACGCGTCGGGCGGCGCGGACCAGGCTGCGACTGCGATGGTGGACCCGCGCGTTGCGCGACACGGCCGCCACTCGCTGCGGCTGACCACTCCGAGCGAGGGCGGGGGGATGACCATGCACCCGTATTGGGTCACGCTCGAATCCGACAAGCAGTACCGCATGAGTATCTGGGCCCGAGGCGCGAGGCCGGGGCTTCGCTTCGAGATGTCGCTGAGGGGAATCGGCGAAGAGCAGTTTGAGCTAGGCACGGAATGGCGGGAATTCGAGCTGGTCGCCACTGCCGAGGAGGCGCTGAAGATGGCGCACCTGGACCTGCGACTGCTCAGCGCCGGCACGGCCTGGTTTGATCTGCTTCAAGTCGTGCCGGCGGAGCGATAGCCCGGGTTACGGAGTGATGCAGATTCGCAAGCCGACGCCATAGTTGCGCTCGTATGGGCGGCTAGTGTTTCCGCGGAAACTGGATCGGCACGCCCATGGCAGGTCGCCGAGGCATCCGCCGCGCAGCACCCGGTACTCGCCGGTCGTAGGGCCGGTGGGATCGGTCTCGGGCGAGTCCTCGTAGTAGAGGGAGTCGTGCCAATCCGCGCACCACTCCATGACGTTTCCGGCCAGGTTGAGCGCGCCACACCAACTCGCGCCGTCGGGGTTGGCGTCGGCGGGCATGGTGGTCCCGGCCGGCCCCTTGTGCTCGCGATAGCAGCACCGGGATGATTCCCAGAAGTCGCCCCACGGGAACCAGCGGCTCGCAGACCCCCGAGCGGCGTACTCCCACTGGGCCTCGCTGGGCAACGTGGCGCCGGCGCGCCTGCAATAGGCAATCGCCTCCGTCCAAGTGATGCCACGCACGGGGTGGTCGTCGGCGTCAGTGCTGTCGGCGGGGAACGGCCGCTCGGTCTGCTCGGTAAAGAGGCGGAATCGGGCGTTCGTGACCTCGTGCTTGCCCAGCCAGAACCCCTTGCTAATGCGGACCTTGTGCGCGGGTCCATCGCGGCGCAGGCCGTCCTCGGTGGCGCCTCTAAACCGACCCGCCGCATAGCGGATGTCCTCGTCGGTAGGCCCCATCGTGAACTCGCCCGCAGGGACCCAAACCATGGGCCCGCCGTCAGGCCCCGCGATCTCCTCGCCGACACGGGTTCCTGGGCTGAGCCAGGCTTTCTGCTCCGTGGCCGCCGGTTGCGCCGCGAGCGTTGCGCTTAGGCAGACCAGTGCCGGCACCCAAGTGTACCTCTTCACGCTCATCACCCTCTCGCCGGTAATGACTGCCTACGGCGTGATGCAGACCCGGAAGCCGAAGTCACGATCTTGGTCCTCCGGGTAGTTCAGATCGCGGCCCGCGCTGCGCATGCTTGGTGGCGGATTCCCGTAGCCGCCGCCGCGGGCACATCGGTACTCGCCGCTGTCGGGTCCCGTGGGATCCGCGACCGGAGAGTCCTCGTAGTAGAGACGGTCATACCAGTCTTGGCAGAACTCCCACAGGTTGCCGGCCATGTCAAGGGCGCCACACCAACTCGCCCCGTCCGGGAAACTGCCCACGGGGAAGGTGAAACCGCCAGGGCCCTTGCGGATGCTGTAGCAGCATCGTTTCGAGTCCCAGAAGTTCCCCCACGGATACCAGCGATTCTCGGGCCCTCGGGCAGCGTACTCCCACTGAGCCTCCGTCGGCAGGACCATCCCGAAGCTATGGCAGTATGCCGCTGCGCCTTCCCAACTGACGGCCGCCACGGGGTGATTGGGCGCCTGATCGCTCTTCTCTGGGAACGAGGCTCCGGCCGCCTCGCAATAGGCGCGGTATTGGGCGTTCGTCACCTCGTGCTTGCCCAGCCAGAAGCCCTTGCTGATGCGGACCTGGTGGATGGGAGTCTCGCCGACCGGTTGCTCGCCGCCCAGGCGGCCCATCGCGTAGCGGATATCCTCGTCAGTGGACCCCATCTTGAACTTTCCCGCCGGGACCCAGACCATGGCGCCCCCGTTGGGCCCCACGATCTCCTCGCCGACGCGCGTTCCCGGGCTGAGCCAGAGCTTCTGCTCCGTGGCCGCCGGTTGCGCCGCGAGCGTTGCGCTCAGGCCTAGTAGGATCATGGTCCACATGCACCTTGTCATCCTCATCACCCTCTCGCTAGTCATGTCGCTTACGGCGTGATGCACGCCCGGAGCCCCATGCCTTGATGGCGGAGTTCCGGGAACTTGGATCCTCGGTTGGCGCTCCGGATGTAGTGCGGTGGGTCCGCGTACTGGCCGCCGCGCATCGCCCGGTACTCGCCCGTGATCGGGCCTGTGGGATCGGTGTCGGGAGACTCGCCGTAATAGAGCGTATCGAACCAGTCGAGGCACCACTCCAGCACGTTGCCCGCCATGTCGAGCGCGCCGCACCAGCTCGCGCCGTCCGGGAAGCTCCCCACGGGAAACGTGCCACCATTCGGTGGCTTATGGTTGACATAACAGCAGCGGGATGACTCCCAAAAGTTGCCCCACGGGAACCACCGATTCTCAGGCCCGCGAGCGGCGTATTCCCACTGCGCCTCGGTGAGCAGCGACAGCCCATGGTGGCGAGTGTAAGCCACCGCATCACCCCAGGAGAGAGTCTCGACAGGATGATTGCCTGGCCGCACGCTGCCTGTTGGGAAGGCCGTGCCGGTCGCCTCACAGAAAGCGCGATACTGGTCGTTGGTCACCTCGTGCTTGCCGATCCAGAACCCCTTGCTGATGCGCACCTTGTGGACGGGGTGTTCCTTATCGAAGTGCTGGTTTGGCGTGTTGAACCGCCCTCGCGCGTAGCGAACATCTTCGCCGGTGCTGCCCATGCTGAACTTGCCGGCGGGCACCCACACCATCGGCCCGCCGTCGGGACCTACGATTTCCTCACCGACACGCGTTCCGGCGCTCGTCCACGGCTTCGCGTCGGCTCCTTGGGCGTGAGCAGACACCGCAGCCACCAGAAGGGCAACAGCCGCCATCGCTCGATGCATATCCCCCGACCTCCCATTGGCTCGCGTTGCGCGTCCCCATGTTAGACAGTCGGATACCTACTTTGGCTCCGCCCCAATCGATCTCCTGCCCCGAGGGCAGGGCGCCCCCAGCGTCGAAGCAACGGGCGACCCCGTCCGCAATCCCGGACCCCTCGCTCAGCCCGAGCGTTTGGGGTACCTGAGGTGACTTCCCATGTCGATGAGTCTCGCGCTGCTGTTGACCGCGCCGCTTGCGTCCGCGCAGTTTCCGACGCCCGTGAAGACGGTGATCCCGCTGGAGATCGCGACTCCTGTCGAGGACAGTGCCGGGAGCATGATCGCGGCGGATGTCGATGATGACGGCGCGATGGAGCTGCTCGTCACCGCGCCGGGGTGGCTGGGATGCTATCGGCCCGACGGGACGAAGATGTGGTCGAAGGAGATCGAGATCCGCGTTGGCGGCCAGAGCGAATCGCAAGGCTTGCCCGGGCACCATGGACCCGGCGTCGTCGCGGCGGATGCGGATGCCGACGGGACGACCGAGGTCATCTTCCTCACGCAAGACAGCGTGCTGCACGCGGTCGCTGGCGCGACGGGTGAGGAGATCTGGACGGCCACGCCACCAGTGCCCGAGGGCGCGGAGCGGTGGGAGCAGGTGATCATCGCGAGTCTGTCGGCGGTTGGGGCTGAGGACATCCTGCTCCAGGCTACAAACAAGGACGGCTACCGCACGGGGCGCTATCTCGCGGCCTACCGCGCTGGGGATCTCCGCGCGGGAGCCGGGCCGCTGTGGACGACGGATGGGTTCATGTCATGCGCGCACAATGGGGCTCGGGTGGGGGACCTGGACGGAGACGGTCGCGACGAGATCCTGGGCGCGACGATCTTCAGCGGCCTCGGCGAGCTGCTGTACAAGATCCCCCTGCGCGGGCACGTGGACTCGGTCTTCGTGGGGGACGTGGACCCGGACCGCGCCGGGCTCGAGGTCGTGATGCTCGAAGAGGGCGGCGGCGAGGAGGGCAACCGCGTGTTTCTCTGCACGGCTGAGGGACTGCTATTCGAAACGCATTACAAGCACCAGGAGCCGCAGAACGCGGCGCTCGGCCGATTTGACCTCAGCCGCGATGGCATGCAGGTGTGGTGCCGGAGCCGCTACAGCGAACACCAGAAGCCATTCGTGTTCGATGTGGAGGGGGAGCTGATCTTCGACTACGCGATGGATGACGTGGCGCCGGAGGGGTGGACGTATAGCGGCGTGGAGACGATCTGGACGATTGACTGGACGGGCGAAGAGGGCCAGCTTGCGTGTGCCAAGGAGCGCCACGAGGATGGTGATGTCTGCATCTACCAGCCGATGACGGGGGAGTTTCTGCTCCGCATCCCGGAGGCGGCGGCGAGGCTGTATGTCGCGGATATAACCGGCGACTGGCGCGAGGAGATCGTGGTCTGGAATGGCTCGGAATTGCATCTGTATGAGAACCCAGCGCCGAATCCGAGGCCGGAGGAGCCAAGGCTCTGGGAGCAAGAGCACTATCGGCGGGCGAAGATGACGTGGAATTACTATAGTCCATAAACTGTCAGTCAAAGAGGCCGCTGAGCAACGCCTGGGCGGTCTGCGTCATTCTCTCCGGCTCTCCCTGCGCGACGCGACACCACGCGCCCATGCCGACCTCGTAGCCACCACGGTCCCAGTCATCTTCCGGGACGAGGTACCCCAAGCAACCGTTAGCGCACTCGGCGATCATGGTCATCCCCGCCGGCGAGTCAGCCTTGAGTTGCAGGCCCAGGGCGCAGAACAGCTCCCCAGGGAAGGCGGCGATCGCGGCGTCGCCGATGCGAAGGGCCTGGAGTTCGACGTCGATGGGCTCTTGGCCGAACTGGGCCAACCGGTAGGCCTCGCTCGCGGCGCGATTCCCCTCGGCGAGGGCGGCTTCGGCTTCCTCGACTGAGGGCGCTTGGCGGGCGGATACGGTGATGACGGTTGAGCGGGAGACGAGGATGGGGTCGAGCAGTTCACTAAGCCTCGCGTTGCCAATGGCGTGCAGAATGCCTCCGGCGAGCATCAGGCCATACGTCTCGACATCGCGCCACTCGCCGGTGTGCCCCTTCGCCGGGTTGATGTCGCCTGATGGGCCTTGCAGGAAGAGACAGCATCCGCCGATCGTGTCCTCAACCAAGCGCGTGGCGACTCCAGGGAAGTCGGCGGAGACGAGCGGCTGAACCTGGACGGTGACAGGGTGGCAGGTGGCGTTGGCGATGACGATGGGTCCGGCGTTCTCGCGCTCGGCGAGGAGGACTTGAACAGATTCATCGACGGGCGCGGGACCTCCGAACCGCGCGCGTCGGTTACATGTCATGCCCTCGACGGAGCCCGCTCCCACGCGCAACTCGGCTGAGGAGCGATCTCTCCATGCGGCGGCGATGGTTTCGGCCAGTTGCCTGGCGAGGTCTTCCAGCCACTCGGCGCAGTCCTCACGCTCCCAGATGCGGGTGATGCCGTAGGTCTCGGGGGTTGCGTGCGCGTGGGTGGCGGCGATGAGGATCGCGTCGGGCGAGAGGCCGGTCTCGGCGCCGGCGGCGAGACGCACCTCGTCGATAAAGTCTCGTCCAGGGCCGAATAGGTCGCGCGACAGGCCGAGCGCGTCAGCGCTCAGGATCGCCACGGCGTCGTCGCCTGTCTGGAAGGCAGCAGCCCGCGCGTAAAGGGGATCGTGGACGCCCTCGAACAACGCCTGGCGAGGCTCAAATCCGAGGTAAGGCACGTGCAGGGGCGGAGTGATGTCGGTCTTGGACGCGCCAGCGAGGAGCTTGCTCATGATGGGCCGGCCCTTCGCCTGTCGCTAGGCGTTTACCTTGCGTACCGAGGACGCCTCGGCAGCCGCGCCGAAGGGGCTCCCCATGACCCATCACCTCGCCGCAATTCTCGCAACCGCACTGATTGGTCTCGGCGTCGCGCACGCAGACCCAGCAGTCGAACGCGCCAACGGCGTCACTCGGCTAGTTATCGACGGCGATCCGACGCTGCCGATCGTCTTCTTCCACAACACCGACATCCCCGGCGAGAAGTCCGACCGTTACCTCCGCGAGCAAGTGACGCTGGCACGTGATTCAGGGGTGCACCTGTACTCGATGCCCTTGCGGACGCGGCGCGGGCCGGATGGAATCACGCCCGACTGGGCGCATCCCGATTCGCTGATGGACAAGTTCCTGGCGGTTGATCCGGAGGCGAAGTTCATACTGCGCGTGTACCCCGGCCCGAACTGGTCGTGGAAGGCGATCCGCGAGAAGACAACTCCAGAGGGCGAGTTCGTGCGTTTCGTCGAGGGGGACAGCCCGGGTCTATCGATCTCGTCGGAGGTCTTCCGGCAGGGCTCGAACGACGAGTTGGCGGAGATGGTGCGGCACTACGAGGCCTCGGAATACGCGCCGCGCATCCTGGCGTGGCAGCCGGGCGGGCCGTACCACGAGATGTTCATGGCGGGCTATCGCCAACACGGTCCTGATTACTCCGATGCCAACACGCGCGCGTTCCGCGACTGGCTCGGCGAGCATTACGAGACGGACGCGGCGCTGCAGGCGGCGTGGGGCGACGATGAGGTCACGCTCGGCACGGCTGAGGTCCCGGCCTTCGCGCCCGGGCGCTTCCCCATGCGCATGGGCGCGGGCGGGACGCCGATCAGCGTCTTCTACGACCTGCCCGGCGAGCAATCGTGGGTGGACTTCAGCGAGTACATGAGCGACATCACGGCAGACCGCTTGATCGAGTGGGCGAGCATCGTCAAGCGGGAGTCGGGCGGGAAGCGGCTGGTGGCGTTCTTCTACGGCTACACGTTCGATCTGTGCGGCAGCTTCGCAGGACACTACCGGCTCCAGCGGGTGCTCGATTGCCCAGACATCGACATTCTCGCAAGTCCGTACAGCTATGCTGACCGCCAACCGGGCGGCGCGGGCAACTTCATGTGTCCCGTCGATTCGATCCTGGCCCACGGCAAGCTGTGGTTCAACGAGGACGACACGCGAACGAGCGTCTCGGACTTGAAGGACTCGCCGACGAACATCAACCTCTGGGACGAGCTGCTGGCCGACGTCGACTCAGACCTGGCGGTGCTGGACCGCAACTTCGGCTCCATCATGACCCATCGCGCGGCGACGTGGTGGATGGACCTGATCGCCGGCGGGCAGTTCCAGGCGCCGGAGATGTGGGCGATGCTGCGCGAACGGATCAAGCTCTACCAGGAGATCTACGACGACCCGACGGCCGATGCCCCCGAGGCCGCGCTGATCGTCGATGAGGACAGCAAACTCCACGTGAAGGACGACTGGGACGCGAACTGGTGGATGATGTACAAGCTCCGCGACGACATCGCGAAGGCCGGCACGTCGGTCGGCTACTACGCGCTCGCGGATTTCATCGAGGGCGTGGTGCCTGAATGCAAGGCCTACGTTTTCGCGAACGCCTTCGCGCTGAGCGAGGCCCAGGCCGCGGCGATCCGCGAGCGGCTTGACGCCGAGGAGGCGACGGCAATCTGGATCTACGCGCCCGGCTTCATCGGTGGCCGCGTGGAGGAGCTAACAGGGATCTCCGTCGAGGTCGGCGAGGGCACGCTCGGCAGCGAAGGAGAAGGAATGCTTGCCGGCGAGAGCTGGGGCGCGCCGCTGACCGTCACGCCTCGGCTATCCCCCACCTCCGGCGAAGCACTTGGGCACTACCGCGATGGCGGGCCAACATCGGCGGCGCGGACGGCACGCGATGTTCTCCTCGGCGACCTCGGACCAACGCCATCGGTGCTTCGCAAGCTGCTGGAGACGGCTGGGTGTCACATCTGGACGCGCAACAACGAAGTCGTGCTCACCGACGGTCAGTTCCTGATCGTGCATTCGGCCGAGGAAGGTCCCGTCGACATCAGCGCCCCACAGGGCGTGACACTCGAGCCGCTCACCCCATCGACCACCCGCACCCGCTGGTATCGTCTCACCCGCTAGCGCGGTCCATACGCGCGGATCTCGCAGATCCGCGCGGAAGGATCGTCGATCAAGAGCCGGATCCGATCGGTCGTGACGGAACCGAACGCGTGGACGCGGCGCCGCTCGCGGTTCTCGGACACGTCGACGACGGCGCGCCATGCTTCGCCATCGGGAACTGTGACCCGGTAGGAGCGGGCGGACATCTCGCGGAGCTGGAAGGTGAGATGGACGGTATCGACTTCGCGCGGGCCGTCGAAACGCAACTCAAGCCAGTGGGGCGAAGGCGCAGCGGGATCGGGCGCCCAGGAGTTCGGCTCGCCGTGGACGGCGCGGCTGTAACCGTTGGTTGTGTTGGCGGCGGAGAGGGTGACGTTGGCCGGCATTCGACGGGGCGGGAGCCCCGTCGCTACGCGATCGGCGGGGGCATCCCGCGGCGGCTCGCCCGTATCGTGCGGGTCGGGAATGGTGGCTTCGCTGGAGGCAGAGACGGCGGCAGCGAGGGCGAAGTCGAGCGGGTCCTGATTCGGCACGCCCATCAGGTAAGTGCCATCGCGGAGCAGCGTCTGTTGGAGTTGGGTGAGGTGATCCGAATAGACGCCGCGGGGCGACGAGTCATGGGCCCTCGCGATGGCCGCAGCCGTGCCGACGACCTCGCCCACCATGCACGTGATGCGCATGACGCGCACGCCGTTGAGGGCGAGGTGGGTAGCGCTGACGTTGCGGCCTGCCATGAGGAGATTGTCGACGTTGCGCGAGTAGAGAATGCGGTACGGGACGCTGGCCTTGAAGTGATAGAGCCGGAACGCCTGGGGGCCGTTGGTCCAGAACCCTTGCGGGTGATGAGGGTCGATGTTGTAGCCGGCGTAAGTGACCGTGTCATCGTGGATGATGCGATCGGCGAAATCGCGCTGGGTGAGAACGTAGTCGCCCAGGAGGCGGCGCGACTCGCGCTTGCCGGCGATGTGGTTGGTCGCCACGAAGTCCAGATTCGCGGCCTCGGCCGCGAGTTCGGGGCAGTGGTTCTTCACGTGATCCCAAAGCCCAAGCTTGACTAGGAAGAGCTGGTCGCGGATCGACTCCGCATCGGCGATGGTGTCCTGCATCCCCCCCAGTTCAAGCCACCAGGCGCCGAGAGGATTGGCGTTCTCCGGATGGCGTCCTTTGCCGCGCTCGAGGCTGTGGAAGCCATCGGGCGCCTCATGGAGGACGGAGTGCTGGGTGGCCTTCGGGCCCGGATCGAAGTCGCCGCAGGACTCCCACGTCGGCGCCCAATCCGGCGCGTGGAACTCGACGGGCTCGTCGCGCTTGACGATGGTGTTTCCCGTCAGCGAGGAGCTGAGCGAATGGGGATCGGCTTCGGCTGGCGCGGCGGGCTCGTCGAACTCATCGCGGCCCTCACGGCCCGTGCGGCAGTCGGCGCCAGACCAGTAGCCGACCCAGCCGTCGCCCGTGCAATCGGCGAACAGATCGCCCCGGAACTCGTGACGCTCACCGGTGATGACGTCGAGGGCGCGGACGCTCTCGATGACGCCGTCGCGCTTCATTCCGACGCCCGTTGCGCGAGAGTTGAGGAAGAGATCGATGGCGCGCTCGGAGCGGACGATGGATTCGAAGTGCTCCGAGCGGTCGGCGCCGGACGGAATGCGAGAGAGTTGCTCGATGATGCCGGTCTCGCGCGGGTCGAGGGGCTCGTCGGAGGTGTCGCCGCTCATCCAGACCTGGATCTCGCTGGAGGCGTTGCCGCCGAGGATTGGGCGGTCTTGCACCAACGCCACTTGGCAACCGTGACGGGCGGCGGAGATGGCAGCGGCGCAACCGGCGATCCCGCCGCCGACCACGACGAGATCGTATGGGCCGTGCTCTCGGATCGTCGAGGAGACGCCCCCGTGGCGCTCGCGTTCGGCGGCGAGAGCGTCGGGATCGCTACTGGGCGACGGTCCCGTGGTCAACACGACGGCGTCGCAGCGTCCCCACCAGCCGGCCAGGTCGTGAAGACGGATCTCGATATCTCCGCGGGGGAGGTCGAAGGAGCCGCCATCGATCCATTGCCATGAAGACGACGGCGCGGCCCCAAAAGTGGTTGAGGAGGGCGTGCCATTGACGAGGACCTGGAACTTGCCCGGGGAGTGCTCGGGGAGCCAGTCCCTGCAGCGGACCCATAGGCGGTGGGCGCCCGGTTTCGTGACGCGGGCAGTGGTGGCGGCGTCGGCGACGGGACGACCATTGCCATTGGCAAGTAGGTACGGCGAGCCAATGAGACCGACGAACTGTGGGTCATTGACCCATCCGCCGGGAGAATCGAACTGCTCGGCCTCAAGCCAGATGACGGCGTCGGCGGGAGGGGCAATCATGGGCGACATCACGGTTTCAGGAGAGCCGCGATGCGGGATTTGAACGCCTCGAGCCGCTGCTCCTGATCATCGCTGAAACTCCCCAGGCGCTGAGCGTACGTGTCCATCCAGGTGACCAGGCGGTCCGTGTCGTCGGCGTTCAACTCGACGTCGTGGTGACCGTCGCGGAGGAGTTTGAGCAACTGGCTTGTCTGAGCCGCGCAGGCCGTGACGACCGAACGCCCCGCGCCGTAGCGGCTTGAGATATGCGTGAAGAGACTCGGATTGCCGTAGTTGATGAGCGCGTCGTACGCGCCCTCACCGGTGAGGTCGAGCGCGGCGGCTTTGGCATCGGCGGCGCCGGGCGCGTGGCAACTGATGCAGTGCTCGTCTAGCACCGGCTTGACGAGGGTATCGAAGCGCATCGGCCAGGAACCCTCCGGCCCGAGCTTGATGCGCGAGGGCTCGCGATTCAGAGCGATGGCGCGCATGTTGGTGGGCGCCGTGTTGCGACCCTCATGGCACCCGACGCAACTCAGCGTCTGGTTGGGCTGGAGGTAGGTGAGGCTGCGCATGGTCTGGAGCGCCATGCCGTTTTCGTCGAGCGCCTGGAAGAAGATGCCGACTCCGGCCGGCGCGTGGAAGTGGGCCGATCCATCGGCCTCGACGGGGACCGTGCCGAGGACGAACTTGCCGGGGTCGTCGCGCGTGATGCCCAGCCGCGGCGCGTTCATGGTTGGCTGCGTCTTGGCGGGCACGCCGACGATGCGGAGGGCTTTAACGGCCCCGCGCTCGACGCCCGCGAGTCCGTTGTAGACATCGAGCAGGACCACGCGGCCCTCTTTCGACTCGTCGACGTCGGTAGCGAAGATGGGCGGCTTGGGCCGCGACCGAAGCGCGAGCGGGTACATGCTCGAGATATCCGGATCGCGATAGATCAGCTCAAGATTGCCGAAGGCGTCGTAGTAGTAGATTCCAAGGGCGGCGTCGGGGTTGCGCGATCCCTCGTTCTTGAGCGGCTGGTGGCTCCACGAACAGAGGAAGTAGTCCTCAGACAGCGGGAACGGGTTGGCATAGTAACTAGCGGGCCAGCCCTCGATCTCCGGGAAGCAGACCTCGGGCGTGAGGCGCGTGATGGGCTCCGTGCCATCGACGCCGACGGAGGTATCGAGCAGCGTGAGGCTGCCGCCGGTGACCGAGTGGTGGGCGGATGCGGTGAAGATCATCTTCTTCGAATTGGGTATGGCGCGGGCCTCGAAGATGGCGTGGGGCGCGTGGGTGAAGTTGCCGTAGACGATCTCCGGATGCGTGCCGTCGGGCCGGGTCGACCAAAGGCTCATGTACGGCATGTTGCTGCGGTCGACGTAGTCCCAGCGCGCGTAGGTGATGCGCCCGTCATTGGTGACCGAGGGCGTCCACTCGAAGTTCTCAAAGGGCGAGATCGCGCGCATCCGCGAGCCGTCGGGGCTCATGGTGTGCAGCGTGTAGACCGCGACCGGGCGGCTGGGTCCGCCGCCACAGCGAACGTATGAATCGGGCAGCGCGCCGGTGAGGGCTTCAAGACTTGTCTGCTCCGTGCACTGAACGAAGACGCCGCGCCGGGTGGACAAGAAGACGATGTCGCCATTCGGGAGGCAACGGGCGTCGAAGTCGTCGTAACGCCCACGGGTCAGTTGGCGGACGCCGGAGCCGTCGACGTTCATCTCGTAGACATGATAGAAGGCGTCTTCGGGGATGCTGGCCTTGTCGACCTTGTTCGGGTTGCCGGATGTCTCGAGGTAGTACTTGCAGAACGCGAACAGGATCTTGGAGCCGTCGTGGCTGAGTTCAGGTCGGAGGAACGTGCCCTCGGGCCAGCCATCCGTGATGCAGGTCAGCTCCGGATCGCCGGACTTGTAGTTCGACATGGTATACAGTCCGCCGCCGGGCTTTGACCACCAGCCGTAGTACTGGTCGGACATGTGGCTGTATTGGGTGGGCTTGCGCTTGCTGAAAACGATCTGGTCGAAGTCGAGGAGTGGGTTCTTGAGCGCGAGGTCGCGGACCAGCCAACGGGCTTTGGCGTAGAGAGCCTCGTCGCCGAACTCCTGGTCGCCCAGTTCTTGGGTGACTCTTGCGATCCCGGCATCGAATTCGGCGGTGTCAACGCCCATCTTGGCGAGATCAGCGGACAGCTTGTCGCCGCGCTTGATGACCTGGGCAACGGGCAGATAGTCGACCACTCGCTCGCCAGGGCGCGGGTGGTTTACCGACCAGGGACTCACGCTGCTCTGGTTTGCGGTCTTCCACAGGGCGACGTTGGTCTCATCATCACCCGAGGCGTAGACCTCGACCTCATCGAGGTGAAAGTAGTTGCTGCCGGGCAGGTGGCATTTGACGAAACGCGCATTGTGGGCGTCAAGCGTAACCGCCAGCGGCTCGCCGGCGCCGGTTCCACCAAAGGCCTGTCCGCCGCAGTCGTGGACTTGGGTCCACGTCTCGCCGTCGAGCGAGGTCGATAGGAGCATGTTGACGCTGCGGCCGCCCGCACCACCTCGGTTGTAGACGACGATGCGTCCGATGGCGATCTCTTCCCCCAGGTCCACCATCCACCACGGGCTGGCCTCGAGGGCGGCGTGAAATCCCCACCTGCCCTCCTTGATGCCGTCGATGGCGCCGAGAGCGTCGCCCTCAGTCGTGGCAGTGGTGGATGTGGCCTGAGCGCGCTTACGCTCTTCCTGGACGATCCAATCGGCCTCGATGTCTGAGCGCCAGTCGGCGCTCAGGCTGGATGCTAGGCCGAGGAGCAGGAGCGCCACCAGGGCGCCGAAGACATGTCTGACTCGCATTGCGATCACCTTCGGTCAGTGTAACCGGCGTGTGGCAATACTAACGCCTACTACAGCGCGACGTTCTGCTTGCTTTCGGGCGTGTAGCTGTGGAACTCAATGCGGTTGCCGTCGGGATCCTGGACCCAGCACTGCCAACTGCCATCCTCACCAAAGTGTGGATCGGTAACCTCGAGACCACGACCACGGAAGGTCTCGCAAGCGGTCTTCACGTCATCGACCTCGAGACAGAAGTGCTGCCAGGATTCGGTGGGCTCGGGATCGCCCTTGAAGAGTTCGACGAAGCTGCGCCCGCCGATGTGCATGTAGACGCCGAAGCGCTCGCCGTCATCATTGATGAAGTCGAACGAGTGCGATAGGCCGAGCTTGTTGACGTAGAAATCAATCGATGCATCGAGGTCCTTCACGCGGAAACAGATGTGGGCCAACGCTCTGAGCATCTAAGGTCTCCCTTGGGCATCCGTCGAAACGGGCTGTTGAGCGAGATTCGCTGCGGCGGGGCGGAATACCTGCGAGGCACAGCAACGGAGCGGGTCGGGAGACCCGCAGGCACGATGCGGCGAAAGGACGGCGTTTGGGGAGTGAGGGCTGGGAGGAGAGTGGGACCTTGGCGCGCAACGTAGGCGGACTCACTCCAGGACGGAGCCTAGCGAATGCCACGACCGAACGTGCTGCTCATCACGACCGATCAACACAACGCGCAGATCATGGGTTGCGCGGGGAATCCGGCGGTGCGGACGCCCAACCTCGATGCGCTGGCAGCGAGAGGCGTCATCTTCGACGCGGCGTATACGCCTCACCCCGTCTGCACTCCGGCGCGCACGAGCATCTTCACCGGGCAATATGCCGCGAGGCATGGGGTCGGGTACAACATGAACCTCAGGATCAACGAGGCCGATCCATCGCACATGACCGGCCTGAGCGCCGACGCGACGGCGTTTCCGGAGGTGCTGGCGGGGGCGGGGTATGACACGAGCCTCTTTGGGAAGCTGCATGCCAAACAGGCGGGAGGGAAGAACTTCGGGCTTCGCCACACGCGGCTTGCCGAGGGGAAAGGCCAGTTTGTAGAGCACGGATCCGGCCCGGATGATTACCGTCAGTATTTGAGGGGCAAGGGGTATGGCGATGAAGCGTGGCGGACGTGGGAGATGCCCAAATATGCCGAGAGGGGGCACGTCACATCGCCACTGCCGAATGAGGATTATATCGACACGTGGGCGGCGACGGAGGCGGTGGAGTATCTGGGCGAGGTGGATGGGCCGTTCTTCTCTTGGGTCTCGTTCAGCAATCCGCACACGCCATGGGATCCGCCCGAGCCATATGCGTCGATGTACTCGCCGGAGGATGTCGTCTTCCCCGCGCGGCGCCGAGGCGAGTTGGAGGAGAAGAACCCCCATTGGGTGACTAACCTCGCCAAGACGATCCCCGCGACTCCCCCAACATCGACCGACCCGGACCGCGAGGCAAGCATCGACCTGGCCTACTCGCGGTTCAGCGACGACCAGATACGCTCGATGCTGGCGGCCTACTATGGCGAGATCACCCACATCGACGACCAGGTGGGACGAATCATCGAAACGCTCGATCGGCGAGGCCAAGCGGAGAATACGCTCATTATCTTCACGGCGGATCACGGCGACTACTGCGGCAACAACTGGGCGTTCTTCAAGTACAGCGCATTCTACGAATCCCTGGCACGAGTGCCGTTCATCGTGAGTGGTCTCGGCGTCGGCGAGGGGCGGCGGGAGCAGTTGGTGAGTCTCAACGACGTCGCGCCGACGGTGCTGGAGGCGTGTGGGCTCGAGGGCGTGGATCCGATGGACGGAGAGGCGCTGCAACCGGTGCTGGCGGACGGCGGCGCGGCGTGGCGAGAGGAGCTGCTGCTGGACGCGGGCAACGTGAGGGCCCTGCTGACGCGGGAGTGGAAGTACATGCGGTGGGGAGATGGCTTTGAGGAGCTATACGACCGGGCGGGGGACCCGGGCGATCTGCACAACGTGGCTGGGGCGCGGAAGGGCGCGTGTGAGGAGATGCGGAGGCGGATGGGGTGACATGAGGCGACGGCGAACGACGATGCCGGCTGAAAGCCGTGGAAACTCGTGGAGTTTCCCTGGTCCAGTCAAGCTACATTGGGAGCGGCGAGAGGTATAGGAGGAGCATGAGAGGGTAGGGAGTGCGGATCAGGAGATCCGCAGGCACGGTACGGCAAGGCGGACTATCAGTCGGTAACTGCGAGGTGCGGTGATGAGTCAGCTACGGATCGGGCATTACCAGTGCGTATGTTATCCCGGCGAGTTTGAGCGGAATCTGCAGACAGTCGTGGAGGCCCTGCGAGAGGCCGAGGAGCGGGGCATTGAACTGCTGAGCCTTCCGGAGAGCCTGCTCGGCGGATACTGGGCAAGCGAGGAGAAATGTCGCGAGAACGCGTGGCCCGTTCAGAGCACGCGGACACATGAGCTGCTGGAGGCAACGGCCAGCTCGCCGGTGATGTTCATGGTGGGCTTCAACGAGCTGCGGGGCGATGATCTGTACAACACGGTAGCTCTGTGCGAGCAGGGGACGCTCGTGGGGACTTACTCGAAGGCCTTCCCCGTCATCAACTACTTCAAGCCCGGCCGAGAGTGCCCTGTGTTTGAGAAGAACGGCGTGAAGTTCGGGATCATCATCTGCGCCGACGGAGGGTATCCCGAGCCGACGCGGATCATGGTGATGAAGGGCGCGCGAATCATCTTCGCGCCGCACTACAACTACATCGGCAAGGAAACGCTGATCGATCACTACGTCCACGTGCGCAGCGATCACATTGCGCGGGCGGTGGAGAACGCCGTGTTCTTCGTGCGTGGCAACAATGTTGAGGTCGGCGAGCAGCTCAGCCTCGGGCGCGATGGCGTCGGCTACGGCGACAGCTACATCATCGACCCGAACGGGCAGATCGTTGCGGCGGCGAACCTACACGCGCCCGCGATGGTCTACTCCGACATCGACCTCGACCGGAAGTACTACGGCTGGCACAATAAGTCGGCACGTTCAGCGAGGATCTTCTGGGAGCAGCTGAGGGACGCGGCCGGGGACGAGTGAACGGCACTGCCAACCACCAAGGACACCAAGAGCACCAAGAACGACAACGAAAAAGGGAAGACTGGAAGACTAGAAGACGGCAAGGAACGGCGAGTCTGGTGGATACGGAGGGCGGCCGATGATGGAGGCGCTGGCGGCACAGCGAAGGACCAGAACGGCGGCAGCGGAGGGCGTGGAGATCGTCGAGTTCGTGCTAGAGGGCACGAATCTGATCTGCCCGTACTTCCACCAGCGGTTCTTCACTCATGACTCGCAGCGGGTTGTCTGCTACGGCGAGTTCGACGGCAACAACGAGGCGGTGCTGGTGGAGATCGAGACGGGCGACGCCTGGCGGCTGACCAACGGCGGCGCGCACGTGCATACGGGTGACCTCGCCCCGGACGGGCGACGGTTCTGGTTCGCGCGTGACGGCGTGGTCTGGAGCGTGGACATCGAGAGTGGCGAGGAAGTGGAGCGCTTCGTGCTCCCGAGCGATGATGGGTACAAGTGCATGTCGATGGTACATTTCAGCGCCGACGGCTCCCACATTGCGATGGGCGCCAACCGCGAACACGCCAGCGGCGTGAAGGAGGCTTGCGTGTTCGCCATCGATGTGGAGACGGGCGACGCGACCATCATCGTCGAGCGGCCATTTCAGATAGGGCACGTGCAGTGGTCAACGATAGATCCGCAACTCGTCATGTACTGCCACGAGACGGGCGGCGATTCGCCCCAACGAATGTGGCTGGCGAGGACGGATGGGCACCATCCCGGCGCGCTGTTTGACTGGCCCGGCCACCCGTGGGTGACGCACGAGACGTTCACCGGCGATGGCGGAGAGGTCGTGTTCATTCGACACCCCGACGGGATGGGCGCCATCCGCCCAGACAACACGGGCTACGAGCCCATCGAAGCCCCTGGCGCGTGGCATCCGGGGCCGAACCGGGACGCGTCGATCATCGTGCATGACACGCACAAGGGCGAAGTGCGGCTGCACTGGCGAGAGACAGGCAGGAGCGTGCTGCTGAGCACGAATGAATTAGCGACGGCGAACAACCATCCACATCCGAGGTGGGCGCCGAACGAGACGATGGTTATATGGACGTCGAATCGAGAGGCGCCGACGAGACCGGCCGTGGCGGATGTGACCGTACTTACGGGGTAGCCAGCAACCTCGATGCGGCCGCGGGCAGAAATGCCCGCGCCACGAACAGCCAAGGCGGACGGAGGGCGACCTGATGCGAAGCGTGATGGTGGTTGGGATGATACTCATCGTCAGTGGGACCATTGCTCAGAATGCGACGGATTGGGTATCGCCGCTGCCGAAGAAGATCGCCTTTGGCGAGACGGCGATCGTGCCTGTGGCGGAGCTTGGCGTGACTCTCGGGGATGGCGCGGGAGACGTGGTGGCCACCGCGCGCGAGCAGATTGTCACGATGCTCGAGGAGAAGACCGGCGTGAGGCCGGAGGGTTCGGGGTTCGAGATCCTGCTCGGCGTCTGCGATGAGCGAGGGACGATTGGCGATCTGAGCGTTCCGGGCGCGTCGGAGCTGGCGCGGCTGAAGAACTCGGATCAGGCGTACGTGATCCGGCCGATGGGCAACGATCGACTGGTGGTCGCGGGTCTCACAGAGCAAGCCGTGTTCCACGGCGCGATCACCGTGAAGTGGTTGCTGGCTGCAGGAATTGAGGGCGACACGGTCACCATTCCGCTCGCGCGAGTGACGGACTGGCCGGACATATCCGAACGGGGCGAATGGGGCGGCAGCGCAAACGGCGACATCCAGCGATTCGCTGATGAGAAGATGAACCTCATCGAGAGCCACTGCCGGTTGAGCATGGCCGATGACGGCAGGGGCGAGGGATCGATCGGCGAGGATTTCGTTGAGGAGGCGCGACTGCACGCCATCAAGGTTGTGCCTATCCTCACGCATCTGGATCAACTGAAGGGGACGGGGATCTACGACACATATCCCGAGTTGAAGGGCATTGGCGGGACCTCAACCGCGCTGGGCGGGCGGGTGATGGCGCCCTGCGCGAGCAAGCCGAAGTTCACTGAGATTCTCGGAGATTGGCTGGCATCGCTGGCGACGATGAAGGGTGTCGACACGGTCTGCTGCTGGCTGAGCGAGCACCACGTGCAGTGCGGGTGTGACGATTGCCAACAGGTCGGCCAGTACGTGCTGGAGGCGCAGTCGCTGGTCAAGGGCTGGGAGAACGCAAGGAAGCAGCATCCGGACCTGAAGCTGCGCATCCTGCTGACCCAAGGCAGCTACACGAGCAACGCGCAGGTGATCGCGGCCACGCCGCCGGAGGTGCAGATCACCTACTACGACGGCGGTCGGACGTATGACTCGTCGCGAGATGAGATGATCTACCCGCTGCTGGAGGAGTACACGGCGTCAGGTCGATGGCTGGGATGCTACCCGCAGCTCACGGCCTCGTGGCGGATCGTCTGCCCGTGGAGCGGTCCGCAGTTCATCCGGTACCGGATGCAGGAGTTCGTGGAGGACGGGCTGGAGTGTCTGTGCGGATACGCGACGCCGCACAACGACCTGTATGACTTCAACGTGGCGGCCGCGTCTGAGTGGTCGTGGAACAGCACGGGCCGCGATGAGGTCGAATTCGGCACGGCATGGGCGACGCGGAGAGGGCTGCCGGAACCGGGCGCGGTCGCCGCGTGGGCGGAGATGCTCGGGCCGGTGGGGTGGGACGTGTATGGCTCGCGGGTGCCGTACAGCGCGTTCTTTGGCGGCGCGGGGCGGATGATCGCCGACCGGCAACAGCCGAAGTTGGGCGAGGGGATGTTCCGGTGCTTCCCGACGCAGGCGCGCTTCAACATTGACCTCGCGACCTGCGACGCGGCGCTAGGCCTCGCGCGAGACGCGGTGGGCGAGCCGATGCTGATTGCCGAGACGGAGGCGCTTCGCGGGTACGTGACGATGCTGAAGGAGCTGTACACGATTGCTTCGATGTACGCGAGCAGCCACTTGCCGGATGACGCCGCGCGGCAGGCGCTACAGGACGCGGTGACGCGGCTCGCGCAAGCATCGATGGACACGACCGATGCGCTGCGGGAGTGGGAGGTGGCGGCGAGCGGCGGCAACCACTATGGCGGGTCGCGGTTCGGGGATACGGTCGATGTGAATGCGAAAACGGTGAGTGAGGTTGCGGCGGCACTGGCTCCGCTGGGCATCACAGACCCATCAGCCGCGAGCCGAGAGCGCGTCGCGGGGACGTGGGTCAGCGACGATTTCGAGGAAGGGGAACGCGTCACGAAGCGCTTCGACGTCACGGAGCTGCTGGACGGCGCCGGGACCTATCAGATCCACTTCAAGTACACGAGCGGGTGGTGGGGGACGAACATCCACCGAGCGGCGCTGGCCGTGGACGAGACGGAGGTCGCGGCGGACGAGCACGTCGGGATGGCGGCTTATGCGAGCACGGCCAACGTCTACACGCTGGTGGTTGAGGAGCATGACGAGGGTGCCACTTACACTCTCGTCATCGATATCAAGGGCGTCGCCTCGAGGGGGAGGCCGGCGGACCGGCAGGGCTGCAACGGCGAAGTGTCCGTGCGTAAGGTCCGGGTGGACGATGAGCCGTTGAAGTCTCCAGAAGTCGGGCCGGTGGCGGAATCGCTGCAATCGATTTACGGGCCGCCCCAGTTCAACAGCGACGGGCTTGCGGTGGGTGTTGTGACTGGAGGGTATGGGTCGGGCTCGGTGCTGCGGGCGCTGGAGCAACAGCGAGGGCTGAATGCCCAGCCGGTGGGGCTGCTAGAACCCGACTGGATCAAGGATTGCGATGTCATCGTGCTCCCGCAACCGCACGACGTGGCGAGCCTGACGGTCGAGCAGGTTGAGTTGCTGGAAGCGTTCGCCCGCGGCGGAGGCGGGGTGGTGGCGACGCACAGCGCCGTGGGCTATCGAGGTTTCCCGCCGCTGCTGACGAGTATCTGCGCTAGCGGCCTCGGGCATGTCCGCGATACGGGATGGCGAGTGGCGCTGGCCCACCCGATCACGGATGGGATCGACATGGACCGCGTGCACGAGCACTCGTACTACGATCACATAGAGCTTGAGGCAGGGCCACAGGGCACGGTGGTGGCCTCCGCGGGCGCGAGCGGGAAGCCAGTCGTGATCTGCGGCGATGTCGGCGAGGGCCGATATGTGGCGTGTGGCTTGCTGCCAGGCATTGGGAGAGGGAGCGACAATGAGGTGGAGGTGGAGGGAGAGGAACTGAAGCTGATCGTGAATGCGGTGAGGTGGAGCGCGGGGTAGGTGGGGTAAAGGCAGGGGCACGACATCGCGGCTGAAGCCGCTCCTACAAGGGTCTACACTCTGTGAAGAGAGGACGCAAAGCGATGAGGCTATTGGCAGGCTTGGCAGCAGTGATCGCAACGGCGGGCGCTTTGGCGCAGGATGATCGACCGTATCCGCAAGGGAAGCGTTTCCCGCTGGGGGTCTACTCGGTCCACACGCCCGAGGAGATGGCGGACGTAAGGGACCACGGCTACAACCTCGGCCACACGTACCACTTCAAAACCGACTACTTGGACGCGATCGCCGAGGCGGGCATCTACGGCTTGCCTCACCTGACGGATGCCGAGGAGGCGGATGCGAAGGCGACGATTGAGGCGCTCGCGGCGCAGGAATGCGTCGGCTGGTGGGATCTCCCCGAGGAGCAGCGGTGGTGGCGCGAGGATGAGTGGGCGCTGCTGACGAATCTCAGCGCCTGGACCCGGAAGTATGATCCCCTGCAGCGGCCGAACTTCATGTACCTGCCAGGGCATTACGGCGTCCAGGCGATCGCGAAATACGTGCCGCATCTCGACATCATCGGCGCGGGGGCCTACACCGAGTACATCCACCAGCCGAGGAGCTGGGTGAGGTGGCGAATCGAGACGCAGATCGAGGCCATAAAGACGGCAGGCTTCGCAGTTGGGTCTGACTACCTGAACGGTGAGAAGACTCCGATCGGCATCCCGATGCTGTTCGCGGACCTGGAGACGATGGATGTCATCACGCCGGTGGAGGCGTACCACGACTTCTACTCGTGCATCGCCGCCGGGGCGAGGGGCATCGTGATCTTCTCGTACTGGCACAAGCGCGATCTGCCGGTGCTGCAGAAGACGTGGGAGGCATACGCGAAGGCGGGGAGTGAGATCAACGGTGAGGAGGGCCTGGGGGATGTGATTCTCTGGGGCGAGGACCTGCCGAAGCCGACGGTGGCCATTGCCAAAGGCCCGCAGCAGACCGCCCCGTTCGCGCCGTATGGCCATGCGTATGAGGTGAGGTACCCATCGGTGAACGTGCTGGCGAAGCGATACGAGGAGCAGACCTATCTGATAGCGGTGAACTCGTCGGAGCGGGCGGTCACGGCGGAGATCGCAGGGCTCGAGGGTACGGAGGCAGCGGTGCTGTTCGAGGATCGAACGGTGGAGATAGTGGACGGGAAACTGGTCGATGAGTTCGGGTGGCTGGGCGTACACGTGTATAGGATGTAGACGGCGGGAGTCAGGAGCTCGGAGGCGGCCAAGGAGATTGGCAGTATGGATCGGCCGAATGTGATCGTGATGATCTGCCATGACATCGGGCAGCATCTGGGGTGTTATGGAGTGGAGACCGTCAGCACGCCCTCGCTGGATGGGTTGGCGGGTGAGGGCGTTCGATTCAGCAACAACTTCTGCACATCGCCCTCATGCAGCCCGAGCCGGGCGGCGATATTCACCGGCCGATACCCCCACAGCAACGGCGTGATGGGCCTCTGCCACAACGACTTCGGATGGGACCTCTACCCCGGCGAGAAACACCTGGCGGGACTCCTGCACGGCGCGGGCTACCGGACGGGATTGCTCGGCCACCAGCACGAAACGCGCCGACCGCACGAGATGGGTTACGACGACGTGAAGATGGGCGGGCACTGCGGCGAAGTGGCGGAGAAGTCCATCCCGTGGTTGGAGGATGCGGCTGCGGGTGGGCAACCGTTCTACGGGCAGATTGGGTTCTTTGAGCCGCATCGACCGTATGACTACGGGGGCGCGACGCCGGATGACAGCAGGGGCGTGACCGTGCCGCCGTGGCTGGTCGACGAGCCGTCGGCGCGCGATGAATTTGCGGGGTATCAGGGCGCAATCCGGAAGGTCGACGCGGCGATGGGGGAGATCCTGGCGGCAGTCGATCGGCTGGGGATCCGGGATAACACGGTCACGATCTACACCGCCGACCACGGGATGCCCTTTCCCCGGGCGAAGTGCTCGCTTTACGACCCAGGGATCGAGACGCCGTTTATCATCCGCTGGCCCGATGGCGGGTGGACGGGCGGACGCGTGCAGGATGAGCTGATCTCAAACATCGACATCGTGCCGACGCTTCTAGAGACGCTGGGAATCGATGGCCCTGACAACATCGAGGGACAGAGCGCGACGGGACTGCTGAACGGCACTGAGCACGCAGCGAGGGACGAGATCTTCGCCGAGATGACGTACCACGACTACTGCGACCCGAGGCGGTGCATCCGGACGCGAACGCACAAGCTGATCGCCAACTTCACGACCGCGCCGTTCTTCATGAACCCAAGCCAGACGTGGCGGCCGGGAACGATCACGAAGGATCCGGTCGAGCCGACGTACGCGTACCACCCGCATGTGGAGCTTTACGACCTCGAGGCGGACCCGCTGGAGCTTAGCAACGTGGCTGATGATGAGGCGCGCGCGGAGGTGGCGGACGATCTGAAGGCGCGTCTGCTGGCGTGGATGGAGGAGACGGACGATCCGCTGCGCCACGGTGTGCCGACGCCGCCACATCACGTGAAGGCGATGGAGGCGTTGAGGGGCGGGTAGGCGTCGCGCGTTACGTTGCGCGCGTGACGGTGTAGGTGGCGTCGACGGGATCGACGTCGAACTGGGTGGTGTCGCCGACGGCCCGCGTGAGTATCGGCTGGGCATCGGCGTCGCGGACAACCACCCCGCCAAGCGGGGGGTGGCGTCAACTCGACCGTGAGCGGGTGATCGAACAGCTTGGGGTCGGCTTGGCATGATACAGTGATGGTGACCGACTCCGCGTCAACAGCCCCCAACGCGACCCGCGTCGAGCGACGCGCCACCGAGTATCTGTGTATGTCGGCCATTCCGGCCACCCACAGATCTGCCTCGCGCTCGCGAACCGCCGCCAGGGCCGCGCGGAAGTTCGCCTCGGCGGTGCTGAGGCCGTCGCCGATGGCGTGGAAGTGGGCGCGGCACCAACCGCCACGCTCAACATGACGCTCGAGATGCGTTCGGAATGCCGGGATTCGGTCGCCGTAGGCGTCGTCCATTCCGAGCGAGCCGGTCGCCAAGAACAGGTGGTGCTCGCTCAGGAAGTGCCGAAGCGGATGCTGCAGACTCCACCACGTGCCGCCGCCGAGGTTGAGCGCCATAATGGGACTGCGGCCCGGGAACAGACCCACGATGTAGGCCGCCGCGTCGCCGATTTCGGCGCCGGCCTTCTCGTCGTCGGGCGCGCCGCGGTGGTGCATGGTGTGGTTGGCAAACTCCTGGTCCCCCGTCTCAGCACAAGCCTCCCATGCCTCGCGGCGCTCCTGGTAGTCCGGCGCGCCCGGGTTAATCATGAACGTGGCGCGCAAGTCATGCTCGCGGAGGAGGGGGATGACGGTCGTCAGATGCGTGGGATGGGAGTCGTCGAACCGCAGGCTGAGGGCGGAACGCCGGCCTGCGAACCAAGGACATACGACTGCCCTCAACCCCGTTTGGGACTCCGTCTGGTCGCGATCAGATTCGGGTGCCGGCGGCGGCAGCAGGCGACTGTCGGGCGGATCGACGACCTCGACCGCGTACGTCGTGGCTTCGGGAGGGACGGAGATACGTAGCTTGTGAAGTTCGGTCCCGCCGCGCCGAGCGGAGATCGACAGGCCCGCCGCGTCGACGACCCGCACGTCTTCGGCCGGCCAGTGATCCGGACCGCTCTCATCGAGTTCGACCAGGAGCGTGAGGGGGGCAGTCTCGCCGCCCGGGCGCACGCTGATTCTCAAGCGGCGCCTCCCAAGGGATTCCGCGGCGACCTCGGCCGGGCCGTCGTATTCGTGAAGGCTCACCCGCGCCCCAGCGACCTCGACCGCCGGCGCGGCATCAGCGCTGGGCGGGACGAGCAACGATAAAGCGGCGATGATCCAGAGCATTGTCTTCTCCCCGGCTTACCCGGTCTAGTCGTCCGACTTCGTCGAGCCCATATCCCACGGCGCGCCGGTGGTGTCGACCGTTGGGCGGGGCGGTTCGAGGCCTGGCGCGAGCGAATCGAGCAACTCGACTGAAGTGTCCTCGATGATCTGACCGGCCTCGGGCACGAGCTTGCTGCTGAGCGCCAGCCTCGGTTCGTATCCGCCGCCATTTGGGCCGAGCGCCTCGGGCGTCGGCACGTAGCCGATGCAGCCATTGGCGAGTTCGACAACCCACGTGTATGGGAAGCTCGAGCGCTCCTTGATGTTCAGCCCGAACTGGCAGAAATACTCCGTTGGATTGCTGACCCACGCCGCCGGACCGACTTGGATGGCCTGGATCTCCCCAAGCGCCTCGGGCTCCCACTTATTCTGCTCGTGAAGCAGCAGCACGTCGCGAGAGAACCACCAATCGTGATCCTGAGGCGCGTCGGACGTGACGAGGGCGAGGCACTCCTGGAAGCGCTCGTCGCTGACCTCCCGAGTCTTGATCGAGACGTCCTTCCTCACCGCGGCGATGGGCGCGAGGTCAGCGGGCTCAGCGTCGGCGATCACCTTCAGGGCTTCGGCGCCCACTTTGGTGCCGATGCGGCGACACCACTTCTCGCCGGACTCGCTATCTTGCATCGAGAGATTGTCAACCTGAGTGATGTCGCCGCAGGCGCCGTTGAGGAAGACCACATGGGCGTCGTCGTTGAGCGCGCCGGTGATGGTCTCGCGCATGTAGACAGGCCAGTCGGCGCCGATGCCGCCCGCACCAACCGTGCCGTGGCACGTGAAGTTGACGACCGCGCCGAGAAAGTCGCCTTCCGGCGACCATGCGGAGAGGACGCCAACCTCGGGATCGACGGGGCCGGCGGGCTTGATGATGTCGGGGTTGCCCTTGCCCGGGTGGGTCACTTGGGTGCCGTCTCTCATGATGAAGCGCCGGTTGTGAGCGACCGAGGCCTCCTCCCCACGCCCCTCCGCCAGCAGCGCATCCTGCTTGTGCTGGTCCGCCAAGATGACTGCGGAGGCGATCTGGGTTGCAGTGTAGCGGAGGTACTCGGGGTCGGGCGCGACGGAGTGATTCTGAGCGAGGTCTTCGCAGAGGTCCTGATCGAAGACCTCGTCACGGAGGTAATCACCCGGCAGCGCGCCAAAGCACGGGCCGCCGTTGTGCGTGTGAGAGCACCCGACCATGACGTTGGCGCCGGGGATGCCGGTCTTCTCCTCGATGAGCGCTCGCGCCGCCTCGACGACGGAGCGTTTGACGGAGAGGGCATCGAGCCCAACGAGACCGACGGTGGTCTCGCCATCGGAGATGACGGCGGCCGTGGCGAGCAGCGGATCGTGGACGGTGGTATGGAAGATCTTGCTGAAGCCGCCGGGCCTCTCAGAACCGATCGACGGGGTGATGTCAGTGGCAGCGAAACCGACTTGCATTACAGCGCCTCCCTGGAAACATGCGACTGAGATGAGAGGATTCGGTGGGCAAGGCAAGGGTACCTTGTTGCGGCATACACATAAAACGGGTATACTATACACATCGAGTGAAGGAGGTGGATGATGGCGACCACGAAGGCCGGTCAGGCCAAGGGCAACTTCGTCAGAACAAACGTCGTCCTTGACGATGACCTCGTTCGGGAGGCGATGGAGTTGACGGGCATCGAGACGAAGCGGGGGGTTCTGGACGAGGCGTTGCGGAGGTTGGTGCGGCTGCGACGTCAGGCGGGTATGCGGGAGCTGCGTGGGAAGATCGAGTGGGACGGCGATCTCGCGGAGATACGGAAGGGTCGGTTCTCTGATGGTGATCGTTGACAGTTCCGTGTGGATTGACTACTTCGCCGACAGACCGACGCCGCAGGTTGAGGCGCTCGATCAGTTGCTGGGTCACGAGGAGGTCGGCACGGGCGATCTCATGGTCGTCGAGTTACTGTGGGGCGCGCGCCTTGATCGGGATTTCCAGAGACTCCACAGCCAACTGCTGGACTTTGAGATCTTCCCGATGGGTGGCACAGACCTGGCAATCGCGGCGGCGCAGAACTTCAGGGCGCTCAGGCGCAAGGGCCTGACCGTGCGCGGGGCTGTCGATTGCCTCATCGCGACGTTCTGCATCGAGAACGACCACATCCTGCTGCACAACGACCGTGACTTCGAGCCCTTCGAGAAGCACCTGGGCTTGCGGGTGCTGCGATAACCCCCGGAGGTGCGATGGATGCGACGACTATTGCCCTTACTTCTCCTGACCGCTGCCGTCTGCCTGACGCCGGCCGACCGCGCAGCGGCGGGGCCGCTGTGGTTCGGGCCGCACAACGCGGTCATCATACCTCCGCCGGAGCCGACGCAGGCCGAGGAGATGTCGGCGTCGGAGCTAGGGCATTATCTAGAGGAGATCACGGGACGTCAATTCTTCGTCGGCGGTTATACCGCCGCCATAACACCGGTCATTCACGTCGGCCGAACTGCGACAGCCGCCCACTACGGCATCGACGTCGACGCGCTAGAACCCGATGAGTGGGTCATCAAGACGGTTGGGAATGACCTGATCCTGGTCGGCGGCGGCGCGCGGGGGACGCTGTATGCGGTGTATCACTTCCTCGAGGACGTCTTGGGCGTGCGCTGGTGGAACGCCTACTCGGAGACGGTGCCGAAGCAACCCAATCTCACGATTCCGGAGCTTGATCTTCACGGCAAGCCGACGTTCCGGTATCGCGACATCTACATGCTGTATGCCGATGACGGCGGCCGATTCGCGGCGCGAAACCGGCTGAACCGGCAGGGCGACCGGCCGATTGCACCGGAGTACGGCGGCGAGATGAACTACGGCCCGCCGTATCACGTGCATACGTTCTACATGTACATCCCGCCCGAGGAGTATTTCGAGGACCACCCGGAGTGGTTCTCGCTGATCGAGGGGGAGCGGAGGGCGGAGCGGCATCAGCTCTGCCTGACGAATGAGGAGATGCGCGAGGAGTACCTCGAGAAACTGATCGAGTACATCGAGACCTCGAGCGCGGAGGCGGAGGCGAACGACCTGCCGGCGCCGAGGGTGTTCAGCGTCTCGCAGAACGACTGGAACGGACAGTGCCAGTGCGACCCTTGTCAGTTGATCGCCGAGGCGGAGGAGTCGGAGGCCGGAGTGCTGCTGGACTTCCTGAATTACCTCGCCGACGGCATCGCGGACGATTACCCCGAGGTCAGTATATCGACGCTCGCGTACACCTACACGCAGAAGGCGCCCAAGACGATTCGCCCGCGCGATAGCATCGTCGTCCGGCTGTGTGATACAGGCAGCAACTTCACTCGCTCAATCGTCGATCCGGCCAACAAGCAGTTCCGCGAACACTTGCTGAGTTGGGCGAAGGTGGCGAAGAACCTCAGGATCTGGGATTACGCGGTTACATACGCTCCGTACTACGGACTGCCGCTACCGACCGCGCAGACGTACCCCATCGACTACCGCTACTACGCGACGCACAACGTCGAGGGCGTCTTCACCGAGCACGAATACCCAATCATCGCAGACATGCGCGACCTCAAGATCTGGCTGATGATGAAGTGCCTGGAGGATCCGTTCCAGGACTATGAGACGCTGGTAACGACCTTCACGGATGGATTCTACGGCGACGCGGGCCCACCGATCAGAGCCTACCTCGCGGCGCTGGAGGAGGCGTCGAACGAGAGAATCAGCTATCTCTCGATGGGGGCCTCGCCGCAGCAGTATCGGTACCTGGACCTGGACTTCATCGTGAGGGCGCAGGCGATCTTCGATGAGGCGGAAGCATCAGTAGCCGATGACACTGAGCTGCTGGAACGCGTTAGGCACGCGCGATTGCCGCTGGATCGGGCATCGGTGGTGCGGTTCCCGGCGCTGATGATGGGGTGGCTGGGAGGCGGGGGCGATCCGGATGAGATCCCTGTGGATCGCGATGGCATCGCGGTGCGATACCAGGCAACATGGCATGCGGAGATCGACCGGAGAATTCCCGAGGCGGGGCGGGTGGCGGAGCGAGAGAAATGCGACGCCGAGGTGGCTGGGCTGACGGCGCGCAAGGCCTACGTGCCGATCCCGGAGCGTTTCCGCGATCTGCCCGAGGGCACGGTGTTCAGCTACACGGCGGACCAAACGCGGAACTGGCGGGATCGCGTGAGAGTGATTCCCAACGAGACCTCCGAGAGCGGAATCACCAACCGTTACGAGATCCCGGATGAGGAGCTGGGCCGGTACAAGCTGCCGATGCAATGGGGCGTCTACGACACGATGGCCAAAGAGGGCCAAGCGGGCCCGGCCATCAAGCGCGAGGATGTGCCCGGACCGGGCTATCACTGGTACAGGATGGGCACGTACAGGCTTGTACCCTCGCATTACGTGTATTTCTTCTGGAGCTGGATCATCCAGCTCGATGTGGGAGACGCCGTGGATCCGGATCACCCGGACGCGGAGTTTGAGGTGTGGGCGAACGTGAAGTTTGAAGGGCCGGACTACCCGCACGCCGAAGCGGGCGAGGTGAACGCGATTGAGGTGGAGAGGGTTGTGTTGGTGAAGGCGGGCGGCAGCAGATAGAAACCACGAAGACACGAAGAACGCGAAGACGGCCGGACACGACCATGGGGGAATCTCAGAATGGCGAAGCAGCGATACATCACGCCGTATGACTCGGTGAACGCGTGGATCGCGAATGAGGAATCGGAGCTGACGTTCAAGGGGACGAACACGACGGAGTGGGCGGCGTGGAGGGCAGTTTTCGACCAGAGGCTGAGGGCGCTGCTCGGTCCCTTGCCCGAACCGGTTCCGCTCGACCCGGAGATCACGGAGACCGTGGACTGCGGAAGCTATACCCGCGAGCGTGTGGTGTATGACACGGAGAAGTACATGAGCGTGCCGGCGTACGTGCTCGTGCCGAAGGACATCAAGGACGGAGAGAAGCGGCCCGGGATTCTCGCGGCGCACGGTCATGGCAACGGCAAGAGCGATGTGTGCGAGGTGCCAGCCAACGAAGAGGAACGGGCGCTGGGCGAGGCGCTGACGTACAACTATGCCGTGAAGTTCGTCGAGCGCGGGTATGTGGTCATCGCGCCCGACTGGCGAGGCTTCGGCGAGCGCCGCAGCCCGGCCGACTGGGCGCGGCCGAGTCGCGATCCGTGCAACGTGAACTATATGGCGCAAGGGTACCTGGGCCAGCACTTCCTCGCTCTGCAGATCTGGGACGGGATGCGGACGGTCGACTACCTCGCGAGCCGACCGGAAGTCGACCCAGACCGACTCGGCGTGGGCGGCTTGAGCTTCGGCGGGACGATGACGACGTACCTGGCGGCGCTGGAGCCGAGGCTGAAGGTGGCGTGCATCAGCGGGTATGTGAGCACGGTGAAGAACGACGCGATCACCATGCGCGGCAAGGGCAACTTCTGTGGCGCGCAATACATGCCAGGACTGCTGACGATCGGCGATATCCCCGAGGTAGCGGGGCTAATCGCGCCGAAGCCGCTGATCTGCGAGATGGGGACCGAGGACCAATGCTTCGTCATCGCAGACGCGAAGGCGGGGTTCGCGCGGGTCAAGGCGATCTACGAGGCGGCCGGCGCGGGGGATCGGATCGATTGCGACATCTTCGAGGGCGGGCATCAGTGGAGTGGTGCGAAGTCGTTCCCGTGGTTTGAGAAGTGGTTGTAGGGAGACGACAAACGGCATCTGCCGGCTGAAAGCCGGCGATCCAGTTAGGCTACCTTGGGTGTGGGCCGAGGGTTATTTCTCGCGGCGGATGAGGAAGAGGGCCGTGCCGCCGACGGCCGCGAAAAGCACGCCGCCGCCGAGGCCGAAGCCAAGGATCGTACCGAGACGGCGCGATAGTTTGGGGCCCGTGTCGGGATGCTGGAGCAGTGGGCTGGGCTCAGGTAGGTTGGGAGCGCGGCTGGCCATCTCTTCTTCCTGCTCCGCGGCGACGGTCTCGCCAGGCGTCTCGTCCAGTTCCGCGGCCGGCACTGAGGGTGGCGGAGCGACCGCGGGCTTCTCGGCGGGCCGGGCATCCTTGGGCTTGGGTCTGGCAGGGCGCGGCTTGGGCGACGAAGCGGATGGCGTCGGGGTCGATACGCCTCCCACAGGCGTGTCTACGGCCGCAGGCTCCGAATCTGAAGCGACGGAGGCGGGCGCCGCGGGCTCGGGATCGGTCGCAGCCGGCTGATCGGGCTCGACCGGTTCGGTCTGGTTGGGTTCGTCGGGATCGTCTTCGGGCGTGACGGCGGGGATCGTGATTTCCACATAGCCGCCAAGACCGGTGTCGGCCGCGAGCTGGTCCGGGTCCTTCGACGTCCAATTCTCCAGCTCGCTCTCCCAGTCGAGTTGCGTCAGAATGTCGAGTCCCGGCGCCGTGGCCTTGATCTCGCACGAGCACGGCCCGCCCATGAAACTGACGAGTTCCATCAGGTTCTCGCGCGTAATGCCCCGGCCGAGATACGGCTCGAGCGCGTGCCCGCGCCCGAACATCCCAAAGACCATCGGCTCATCGAACTCGTGGAGATCGTCCTCGAGGTTCAGCAGCTGCTCGACGTGCCACCGCTCGGCGGGATCGTCGCGAGACACCTCGGTCACGCCGACGTCCTGGCCGTCAGCCTTCGCTTCCTCCGCGGCGGCTTCCACGGCTTGGCGCGCGTCCGTGTTGGCCTGGTCGTTCTCGCCGAGCAGAAGAACCATTCCGCCTTGCTTGCCCTCGCAGAGCAGCTCGTTCATCTGCCGGCGTTTCGGACTGTCCATCAGAGCCTTGGCCGATTCAACCGTCAGCCGTTCGGCGCCCATCGCGGTGCCGCGAGGGGTCAGCAGGACGTGCAGCGGCAGCGGCTGGTCCTTGTGGGCCTCGTAAACCTCGCGCTGGAACTGGTAGCCGACATCATCGAGCTTGTTGATGTCGACGCTGAGGAAACTCAGATTCGCGTCCCGGTCCAGGGCCGCGTCGAGAAGGTCGTTGACAGGCTTGTCCGCTGGGTCTTCCCCACCATCATGGAAGTACCAGACGCGGTACGGATCGCGCTGCCACATGTGGATGGTGTATTCGTAGACCGGCGTCTCGCAGGCGAGCGCCACGATCGGCGCAAGCACGAAGACGAACAACGCGCAGGCAAGCCAGGTCGCCCACGTGCGAAGCTTGTGGTTCATGATGTGGTTCTCGCTTTGGCGTGTCGGATCTGGAGATCCGACCTACGGATGTGGTGACGGCCTCTAGTTATCGCGGACGATCTCAATGGCGCTCAGGATCGGCGCCATGTCACCCTTGGCGACGAACTCGACCTTCAGCGTGTCGCCGGCCGCGACGCCCGCTACTGTCTTGATCAACGCTGCGTCCCGTCCTCCAGCCTCCTGGGCGACGTCCAAGCCGGCGACGGCGGTCTTGCCCTGGAGCTTGATATCAAACACGCGATCGCCTGGCGCGACGTCCGCGAGTTCGGCGAAATGGAACGCGACGGTATAGGTATTCGACGCATCCGTCCCCAGATTCACGTTGACCGTTTTCACGCCCTCAATGCCCGAGGCAACGAGGTAATCGGCGTCCGTTCCCGCGATATCGACCGCGTCGGCGTTGACGCGGTAGTACCCGCTGGCGGGGGCATCGACGGTCACGTTGACCGCAAGCCCAGCCGGGCGCGGGAATGCAAGCCACAGCTCGCCGTCGGCATCCCTGCGGTCGCCAGGCGCGCCGAAGTTCAGGGCCACGCGCGAGATCGACTCGCCGGCGGGGACGCTCTGCGCGGCAAAGACGGACCACTGCTCGTCGGTCTCATCGGCGACCATGGCGACGGTGGCCTGATAGTTATACGAGCACGTGCAGCCCGAGTCGCCCGGCGGCATCATCATGACGCCGTTGGCCACGATGGCGTTCGTGTAACACCCCGCCCGCACGCCGCCGAAGTTGTAGGTGCCGGTATCGGTCGCGATGTCGCAGAAGCCAGCCGTCCCCGAGCGGAACATGAGCACGGAACTGGATCCGGCCATGACGCCACAGCCGTAGCTCCGAGCGAAGTTCCAGGGCATCTCCTTGCCGGTGAGCGGATGCACTCGTTTCTGCTGCTCGCCGGATTTGATGTCATAGGCGAACGGCTCACCGTAGAGCGTGTCGCCGATGATGACCGGGAACCCGCGCATCCTGATGCCGCTCCAAGAGACGAGCTTGCCGGTCGCCGCATCGAAGACGGTTACTCGGCCGCCGCCGGTCGCCAGGAGCAACCCGCCGCCGAGTCGGAGATCGCCGCGCTTGGCCAGCCCGCGCTTGGCCTCCCACGCGACCTCGCCGGTAGACATGCTTAGCGCAACTAGATGCTCCTTGCTGATGGCGTTCTCGCCACGGCGTTTGGCCTGATCCGCCTGGTAGGCGCTGGTCTTGTCGAGGACGTGACACAGCCCATCAGCGACGGCGACGGCGTCGTGAGTGACGGCCTGCTCTGCGTCGTAGATCCACTGGATGCTACCCTCGTCCTTGGTCAGGCCGAAGACCGCGAGGCCCTCGTTCTCGTCATGGACAGTGCCGATAACCATGCGATCGGCCACAGTGAGGTAGTCCCACCAGAGCTTCGAGGCATCGGCCCCGTCGATCTCAGGCAGGTCATAGGTATTCAGGGTCTGGCCCGTGGCTGCGTCGAGCCGCTGGCAGGCGTTGCCGGTGACGACGTAGACGCTATCGTCGTCCGCGACGGCACTGCCGCTCTTAGCATTGACGGGATAGCGCGCAACAGCCTGAAATTCGCGTTCCCAGAGGATCCGACCGTTGTAAGCATCGACGCCGGTGACGCTGTGCTGACCGGTCACGAACATGCGCCCATTGACCGAGAGCGGAGACGGCGGCTTCCAGTGACGGTTGAGGAGCTTGACCGGACCCGGATCACCAAACCAGAGGAGCTTGGTCGGGAGGGTCAGCAGGCTGTCCTCGGAGGCGCCCGACTTGCCGGCGTCGGCGTACTGATGCGTCCACTCTCCCGCGCCGGGCAGAGCGCCACGCGTGACGACTACGGCGTTCTTGGCGGACCGAATCTCCGACCGGAGAGCGCCGCCGTTTCGCAGCCAGGTCTCGCCCCTGCCAACGACATACGCAGCGCCTCCGCAAGGCCGCAGGGCGCGATAGAGTTCGCGCGCCGATAGATCCATCGCATCATCGGTCGCGACGATCAGATCGGCGAAGTAGCTCGCGTAGGGCATTGCGTTCGGGTCGAGGTTGTGGACCACAACGTCCCGACCGTAGGCGCCGGCCGCGTCAACCGCGGCGCGCGCGTCGGCGACAACTCCCGCATCCGGATCGATGCAGTGGACGCGCAGGTCAGATGCCTGGGCCAGCCCCAGCGCCAGCGACGGATCGCTCGCGCCGACCACCAGCGCGTAGCCGGCCGAGATGCCGGTGGTTTCGAGGATGTCCGTCGCCAAGTCAGAGGTGGCGCCAGGCTGATCGACGTCCGGAGTGACGGTCGCGTTATTGGCCGCATCCGCGCTGAAGCAATGGATGGCGCCAGTGTTCACGCTCGCGATCAGCTTGCCGTCGGCGGCAGCCAGCCCACGGACCTGGCCAGGGACCTCCTGAGTCGAAAGAACGGCGCCATTTGCCGCCGAATACGCCGTCACCGTGCCCCGTCCGCCGGCCACGATGGCGTCGCCGGCCTTGATGAGCGCGTAAACGCGTTTGGCGGGGGCGGTCCACTTGGTGCAGTCCTTGGGCTCCGTGCCACCCATGAACGCCTCGAAGTCGAGGGCCTTGACTTCGTCGCTGCCGGAGACGTAGATCGTGTCGCCATCGATCACCGCGCGCAGCATGTTGGGCATCTCGCGGTACTTCTGCCCGTTCTTCTGCTGCCACGCGATGAGACCGTCGCCGTTCCATGGATCCGACTCGCCGGTCTTGATCTCGATGTCAGGCCCGTGGTGCGTGCGCCCGCCGTAGAGCAGGTCGCCGTGGGTCATGGCCCAGGCGCCGCCCCAGCGATCGTTCCACGTGTCCGGCTGGCCGCGGTAGTACACGAACTTGCCCGTGGACCTGTCGAAGCATGCGGGCATATTGCGACCCGTGGGGACGAAGACGTAGGAGTCAGACAACACGATCGCGCCCTGCGGCGCGACGCCGGTGAGAGCGAGCGCGCCCGGATGAGGCTGGGCCATGTACATCGTGCCGCTCGTACCGTTGGTCCAGATTACCTCGCCGGATTCGGCGTCGACAGCGCAAACATAGACGCCTTCAGACGGCCACATGCCGGCGGAGACGTAGGCGATGCCATCCTCAACGACGACGCCGCTACGAAGGGGCCAGCGGGAGATCATCTGGCCATTGCCCATGAGGCGCTCATCCGTGGGCGCGGGACGGTAAGTCCAGTTCAGCGCGCCGGTTGCCGCGTCAAGGGAGTAGAGCAACCCGTCGTCGGACGCGACGAAGGCAGTGCCGTCAACCACCGTCGGAGCGAAGCGAACGGGACCCTCGGTAAAGAAGCTCCAGCGCTCCTCACCCGAGGCGAGGTCGAGGGCGTAGACCTTGTGGTCGGTTGATGAGCCGAAGTAGACCGTGCCGCCGACGATCGCGACGTGGTAGGCATAGTCGAAGTCGTTCCGGTTCAGCTCGCGCCCAGGCTCGGGCCACGCAGGGCTGGGAGCGTGCGTGCTCTCGTAGACCCACTGGGCGTTCAGCTCTGGGCCCACGCCGTCGGCGGTCAGCCCGCTACGGCTTGCGTCGCTGCGGAATGTGGACCAGTCGGCGGCCACGGCGGCAGAGGCAACTGCAATGATGAGAATAGTGCAAATCGCGACGGTGCGTTTGCTCATTGATGGCTCCTTGAATGGTGGTGGTGGACGGTTCGCCGAGTCGGGGTCGGGTCCCTTGCGGGGCGGCCACCAGTTGAGGGTTCTCCCACGTGCCGATGGCGCCGACGATCGAGACGATCGTCGTACGAGTGCTTGCGCGCTAGCTGTTCTCTTTGGTAAACGCGATGAGGTCACTTAGCGTCGTCGTGGCCAGCCCGACGCAGGTATCGGCAGCACCGTAGTAGACGCGGAGTTCGTCTGTGGGCTCGTCGTGAACAGCGGCGACTGGGAAGACGACATTTGGCGTGTCGCCAACGCACTCGTACAGCTCAGTCGGCGCCAATATGTAACGCTTCGAGCGGTAGAGCACCTTCCACGGCTCGTCGAGGTCGAGGATCGCGCAACCGGCGGCGTAGACGAACCCGTTACAGCTCGTCAGCACGCCATGGTAGATCATCACCCAGCCCTCGTCGGTCTCAATCGGGACGGGCCCGGCGCCGATCTTCGTGCTCTCCCAACCCTCCTGGGGCGTCATGACCCAGCGGTGCTTGCCCCAATAGATGAGGTCGGGCGAGTAGGCGAGGAAGATGTCGCCGAAGGGCGTGTGCCCGTTGTCGCTCGGCCGGTGGAGCATGACGTACTCGCCATTGATCTTGCGGGGAAAGAGAACCGCGTTGCGGTTGAAGGGCGGAAGGATGACCTCAAGCTGCTCGAAGGTCTCGAAATCATCAGTCACGCCGAGCCCGATGCTTGGCCCGTGGTAGCCATGGCACCAGGTGACGTAGTGGCGCCCGTCGAGGGCAACGATGCGCGGATCGTAGCCGTAGACGAACTCGGCGATCTCAGGCTTAGCGCAGTGCCACTCGATGGGCTCAGGCGCGATGTCCCAGTTGATGCCGTCGACGCTCTTGCCGGAGTGGAGCATCATGCGGCGGCGCTGGTCATCAACGCGAAAGACGCCGCGGTACTCGTCACCGTACTTGACGACGCTGGAGTTCATGACGCTGTTGGAGGTCGGCGTGCAGTTGCGGTCGATGATGGGGTTCCCATCGTAGCGCTTCAACAGTGGTTCGTTGGCAATGCTAAGACGGCTCATGCAGTGTTCCCCCAAAATGGCTGTTCAGTTAGGGCGACGGGCGGCTTCTCGCAGCAGAGCACCATCGCCGGGCGCCAAGATGAACTCGATGACTGTGGCATCGGTTGTCCGCCGGGCGGCCAGCGCCCTCCACGTGCCAGAGGAGCGGTCGAGAATCTCAATCGAGGCGGCCGGCGCGGCGCGCAGGACGACCCACCGCGCGCGCTCGATGCTGCGGTTGGCGACGAGGGCGTGGCGACGACTAGGAACGTCGAGGAAATCGCCCACGACGAGGTCACCGGTGCCGGTCGCAAGCCACATCTCCGCCGGGAGCGGCTGGCAGCCCTCGGGGACGGGAGCGGTGTGGTAGACTCCGGTAGAGGTCAGGCCAATGAGCGTTGGGCCAAGAGCCTTCAGCTCGGCATTGATCTGCTTGATGTGCTCGCCGGACTCCTTGAGCTTAGGCAGCATTACGCCGCCCTCACCGCGCTGGAAGACAAGCGTCCAGTTGAACCACTGGATGCCCTTGACGCCATAGGCCAGCGACGTGTAGACGCTCTGGCGAAGCTTCGGTTCGTTGTCGGGGAGCGTTGTTGCGCCGGCCTCGCCCCACTCCCAGCGCTTGTCTGCGTTGGCCTCCACCCAGCAGATGAGGGGGACGTCGTGCTCGAGGGCGGCGGCCCTGTGGGCGGCCAGACGACCAAAGTGATGGTCGCGATTCCACCACCACTGATAGTAGTCGTAGCTGAGGAACTTCGGCTTCACGGTCTCGAAGTAATCGCTGAGGTTCATCCACGCCATGAGGTTGACGTACGCGGGCAGGCCGGGCGCGAGCGAATGGAACTCAGCCGCGCGCTCGCCGACAGCAGCGAACTCCTCGGCGGGAGGCTCGTCCTTCACGTAGAGACCCCAGACGGAGGGGCGATCGGCCAACTCGGCGGCGGATTCCGGCGAAGCATCGCGGACGATCGACTTCAGACCGTGCTTCTCGCAAAGGGCTAGCTTGTCAGCACTGGACATGGCCGTGTTGAAGCCGGCATCGGCGATGGCCTGCGCGGTCGCGTCGTCGGACGGCTCACCCCAGACGGAGATCATGAATTCGTTGAGGTGCCAGGATGGATCGGCGGGCGGCTCGGGAGAGCCGCAGGCACGGACAGCAAGGACGACGACAAGCGCGAGCATGTGGCTATCCTCCGGATGAGGCGGGCCAGGTTGCGAGCGCGTTGTCGGTCTCCCACTTGACCCGGGAGACGAATGTCGCGCCCATTGCGCCGCGATTGCGCGCGTCGTCGCTCCAGATGCCTTCGCTAACGGTGACCCACGATTCGCCGGCGGAGATCGGGGCCGCGCCGAAGTTGCCAAGGGCCGCGCCGCGCTCGGGCACGAGAACCCGCTCGGTCTCGCGGATGACGTGAAGGCTGTCGGGATCGACCTGGGCGATGAACAGCGGCGCGCGATTGCGCATGATGTGATCGTTGTTCGCGCCACGGCGGGTATAGGTGAGACACAGGCCCTCGCTGTGCGCGAGCCAGTGTTGCTGCGTGTTGTAGCTGCCGAGTTCTTCGCCATCCTGGAACGCCCACGGGCGGATTGGCCCGTATCCGAGACCGTCGTCGCTGACCGTAACGTAGCCCTTCACGTCATTGCGGATGGTGAGGAAGTAGCGTCCCTCGAAGTAGGCGATGGACGGCTCGCAGAGACCCCGCTCGACGTCGAGAATGTGCTCGCTACCCCGCCGCATGCACCTAAGTTCATCCCCGTCGAAGCTGAACTGGATCACCGATACGTGGTGCGGCACGGTCGCGGTCGCGCCGTGGTAGAACGGCAGCAGGAGCGTCCCGTCGGGCTGGACAAGCCACTGAGCGCAAGCGTTGCGGGCGTAGTCAAACTGCGTGTCATCGGGCAGCTCAATCACGCGCCAAGGGGTCCACGTGCCGGTCTCTGGGTCATGCACGGTGTAGGCGGTTTGCGCCGCGCGATAGATGTCCTCCAACTGGTCTCCCTCAGGGCTGTAGCGGACCTGAGCGCCGATGGCGATGAGCTTCCCCGAAGGCGCGTGCCAGCCAGGCGTGACATCGCAGACGGAGATGTGGACGTCGTTCTCGTCGACCCAAGCCAGCTCGGGGCGCTCCTCGGGAGGAGACCAGGTGGCGCCGAGATCGTCGGTCTGCATCGTGTAGAGGCCGGAGTAATGGTCAGACACGCGGAGGTGCTTCTGCAAGGTCATGACAACACGAGGCGCGCCGTCAGCGCCCATGCCGGGGATCGCGGCGGCACGAGGGTGGAACCAGAGAAACTGGTCATCATCGTGGGTGACGACCGTGTCGAGCTGGATGGAGAAGTTGACCATGGGATGGGCCCCTTGGAGGACAGCGGATGCGCTCGGAGGTGTGAGTGCGGGTTCGATGGAAGGGCGTGATAGGCCTGCCGGACGGGGACGGCAAGAAACGACGGAGGCGCGAACATGCTCGGACTGGTACTGTTGGGCGGATTCGCAGCGGCGCAGGACGTGGCTGAGCCGTTGATCTCGCAAGACTTCGAGGCGGATGGGCTGCCGGAGGGATGGACGCTCTTTACAGACTCCGGGACGGTCGAGGTCTCAACCGAAAGAGCCAACGGCGGTACGCGAAGCCTCATGCTGGTTGACGACGATGACGAAAAAGCGGTCGGTCTGCGCAGCCCGAAGGTCGCCGTGACGCCCGGCGACCGGTGCTGGGCGAGTTGCTGGTTCTACGCCGAGAAGGGCCAGAACCAGTCGCTATACATCGAGTTCTGGACGGCCGATGGAGGCCGTCCGGAGACCAAGGCCCGCTCGTGGGCATGCGTCGGGCGAGACAGATGGGCGCAGGTCATCTGCCGGACGGTTGTGCCCGATGGCGCGACGCACGCGACGGTCCACGCAAACAGCTACACGGGAAACGTGGCGACGGGCTACTTCGACGACATCGAATTCGGGGTCGGCCAGCGAGAACTCGTTGACCGGACGCCCAAGCCGCCGGCGCCGGTGAAGCACCCGTGCGGATTCTACAAGCCGGCCGACGTTGAGCGCGCGAAGGGGAACCTCGAGAGCCACGAATGGGCGCGTAACGTGCTCGCGTCGCTGAAGAGCGGCGCCCAGTTCTGGATGGACGTGGCCGACGACGAGCTGGAGTACTGGATCCCCGACACGACGCCGTTTAGGGTGGTCGACTGCCCGGAATGCGGGGCGGGCTGGAGATTCGCGTGGTCACACCCGGACTACGATACGATCCGCTGCAAGAAGTGTGAGTTCACCTGGCCGAATGAGACTCACATCGAGGACAAGGCCCACACGTTCTTAGACCCCGTGGGCGACGACCACACGATTCCATACTATGAGGGCAAGCCCTCGACGGTGCATGGCTCCGCGAATAGCAGCGTCTACCGGCTTAGCGGGCGGGTGAGGTACCACCGGATCGGCCGGCTCAGCGCGCTCGGTTCTGTGGGTAAGGTCTACGCCCTCACGGACGAGATCGACTACGCGCAGACGGTGCGGAAGGTGCTGCTGCGGCTGGCGGAGGTCTACCCGCACTACATGGCCCACGACTGGGGCCGGGTCTACGAGGACTACGGAAACCTGCAGTCGGGGAAACTCTCGGGCTGGAAGCTACACGACGAGGGCGCGTTCATCCAACTGGCGGCGGCGTATGACCTGACCTACAACAGCGGCGTCTACTCGGACGAGGACAAGGTGGCGATCGAGGAGGGCGTGTTCCGCGAGTTCGCCAGGCTGATGACGACGACAAGCCCGCGCGGATGCTGCATCAACGACGGGCCTTTCGCGATGAGCGCGGGGGCGCTTGCGGGACTGATGCTCGGAGACCATGACACGATTGCGTGGGCGATTGAGCCGCCGGATGGGTTAATCGGATTCCTCGAGGATTACTTCGTCCGCGACGGACACTGGTACGAGGCGTCGCCGAGTTACGAGGGCATGGCACTGGCGCAATTGCATGTGGCTCCGGAGGCGCTGAGGGGCTACTCGGACCCGCCGGAATACGCGGAAGCAGATCGGTACGACGGGCTGGACCTGTTCGACCACCCGCTGATGAGGAAGATCCTCACCGCCGGCGCATACGAGCGGATGCCGGACGGATATCTGCCCGCCACCAATGACTCGACATTCGCGGCGAGATACCCATCGCGACGGGCGGAGACGAACTACTACTGGTACCCGACGGAGAAGAACCTACGCCTGCTGGCGTGGGCGTTCGGCGGGGCGCCATCAGACAGCGGCGACGAATACGCGCTCTTCCGGCGCGATCCGGACATCGACTTCTCTGCCGTAGAGCCGCTGAATCCATCGTCTGAGAGTCTGGTGAGGCCGGACGTGGGCTGGGCGATCCTGCGCACGGGGGACACATCCGACGATGCGGCTCTGATGCTCGACTACGGGCGCTATGGCAGCGGACACGGGCACCCGGATCGACTCAACATCGCGTATTACGATCACGGCAAGGAACTCGTCTTCGACCACGGGTACCTCGGTTGGGGACATCCCATCCACCCATGGATGCGGACGACGCTGAACCACAACGAAGTGATCGTGGACGGCAAGCCACAGGCGCATGTCGCGGGGCGGCTGGAGGGCTTCAGCGGCAGGGGTCGTATCAAGGGCGTCATCGCCTCGGCACCGACGGTCTACCCGGACGTGGCGGAGGTGTACCGGCGCTACTGCGTCCTCATCGACCACGGTCCCGGAATGCGGTACGTGGTGGATGCGTTCCACGTGCGAGGAGGAGCGGATCACCAATACGCATTCCACGCGCTGGGAGAGACCTTCACGGCGCCCGAATTCGATTTCACGGGAATCGACGCGGCTGGCCTCGGCGAAGCTGCGACGGGGTACTCCTGGCTGAAGGATGCGCGGTCCGCAGGGGTTCGAGAGCCGTTCGTCTGTGAGTGGGTCGCGGAGGACGGACTCGGGACGCGGCTGCACGTGCTGCCCGAGGGAGAGACGAGTCTGGTCCACGGAACGACGCCAGGGCTGCGGGATCACTCCAAGCCCTTCACCGAAGTGACGATGCACAAGACGATCCTGCGGAGAAGCGCCTCGGAGAGCCTGTTCCTGA
>CAZKUN010000038.1:41270-51288 GCA_964555935.1 uncultured Armatimonadia bacterium
TGAACGTGGTCGAGGGCTACAGCGGCGAGCCCAACGTGACGGCCGTGGCGGAGCTTGAGGTGTCCGTCGCGACCGGCGTCGCGCGCGCCGTCGAGGTGCGGTGCGGCGCGTTCACCGACATCATCGTCATTGCCGACGAGGACGCCGCCGGGAGCGAGACTAAAGTGGCGGAACACCCGGAACTGCGGTTCAGGGGCAGGATTGGCGTCGCGAGCCTGCGCGGGGATGAGCTTGAGCGTCTGTGGATGCTGGGCGGGCAGGAGCTGGCGTGGGACGGTTCGAGCATGACGAGCGTGGCTGGGTATTCCGGTGAGGTGACGGCCGTTGACCCGGAGGGCTTCAGCGTGACGATCGACGTCGAGTTGCCGGCCGGCGAGTGGGACGGCGAGCACCTGATCGTGGCGGACCACGACGATGGGGTGTATCCGATCGCCGGCATCGAGGCGGCGGACGGAGAGACGCTGATCCGCCTCGCGGACGAGCCAATCGTCGATATCGATCCAGGCGACGCGTTCGCGATCATGACCTCGGCGGAGATGGTGGTAGGTGGCGAGTGATGCGCGATCTGAGTGAGCTGTGGGGCAATGCCGTTGAGCAGTTTGGTGATCGGACGGCGGCGATCTTCGAGGGCGAGGAGACGTCTTACGCTGAGCTAGATCGGATGATCGGCGCGTTCGCGACGTCGTTGAGGAATCTCGGCGTGGAACGGGGAGACCGGGTCGCGCTCCTGATGCCGAACTGCCTGCACTCGATCATCTGCTACCTCGGCGCGGTCCGGGCGGGAGCGACCGCCCTGCCAGTGAATATCCGGCTGAAACCAGAGGAGATGCGCTTCATCCTCGGCGACGCGGCCCCGACGCTGGCGGTGATCCACGAAAGGGTGTGGGGCACCGCGTCGCAAGCGATCGACGAGAGCCTGAAGGTCGTAGGGGTTGGACTGGACGACGATTGGGTGATTCCCGCTGAGGCCTTGCTGAACGAGGAGCCGCTGACGCCGCACGAGGCGGGACGAGACGACGTCGCCGCGATCATCTACACGTCGGGAACGACGGGCCTGCCGAAGGGCGCGATGATCACCCACAGCAACGTGCTGTTCAACGTGGAGGCGACGATCTCAGGCCATGGTTTCCGTCCGGATGATGTCCACATCCTCGCCGTGCCGCTGTTTCACGTGACGGGGCTGAACACGATCATGCCGACGGCGTTTCACCAGGGCGCGCGCGTCGTCGTGACGGCGCAAGTATCGCCAAGGGATATTCTAAGGCTCATCGAGCAACATGGCGCGACGACATGGTTCGGCGTACCGACCACGATGATACTACTCAGCCAACTCCCCGACATCGACGGATTCGATCTCACCAGCCTGCGCCTAATCGCGTACTCGGGCGCGCCGATGCCGGTGCGAACGATCGCGAAACTGCGGGAGATGTTCCCAGGCGTCAAGCTGCACAATTTCTTCGGTCTCACGGAGACAACGTCTTGCACGACCGTGCTGCCGGATGAGCAGGCGATAGAGCGGGCGGAGTCCATAGGCAGGGCGGCGCCGGGAATCGAGCTGAGGATCGACGCGGAGCCAGGCGAGGTCGGCGAGCTGCTCGTGAGGGCGCCGAGCGTTGTGCCTGGCTACTACGACCGCCCCGACGCGACGGCGGAGGCGATTGTGGATGGGTGGCTGCACACTGGCGACACCGCGATCATCGACGATGAGGGGTACGTGTTCCTGAAGGGCAGGCAGAAGGAAATGATCATCGTCGGCGGAGAGAACGTGTACCCCATCGAGGTTGAAAACGTCCTCACGCGGCACCCGGCGGTGGCCGAGGTTGCGGCGGTAGGCGCTCCGCACAAGGTCTTCGGCGAAGTGGTCAGGGCAGTGGTGGTGTTGAGGCCGGAGGCAGAAGCGGACGCGAGAGAGTTGAAGCGCCACTGCGTCGAGCATGTGGCGAGCTACAAGGTGCCGCAGATCATCGAGTTCCGAGAGAGCCTGCCGAGGAATCCGTCAGGGAAGGTCGTGAAGAGGCTGTTGGTGGATGACGGATAGCGGCGGGAAACCACGAAGACACGAAGGGCACGAAGAACGGCGAAGATAGGTTACGGATGAGGACACGACTGCTGGTGGCTGGGCTGGCGTTGAGTGGTCTGACGGCTGCAATCGGAGACACGCAAGTGGGCGAACGGATCTCGGTGAGTGGCATCTACCCGCACCTTGCGGTGACGAACAGGTCGCCTGAGTGTGGCATAGGCGCGGTTGTCGATTGGGCGGGGAAGCTGTGGTACCTGACGTACCCGCCGCACCGACCGGAGGGGAGCGACGACAAGCTCTACTCGCTGGACGAGGCGCTAAACGTCACCATCCACCCGGAGAGCATCGGCGGGACGCCGGCGAACCGGATGATCCATCGGGAGTCGAACCAGCTCAGCATCGGCCCGTACCTGATCGACGCGGACGGCAACGTGCGGGCGATTCCGTATGACCCGATGTTCGGTCGGCCGACCGCGACGATGCGACACCTCACCGACCCGGCGAACAAGGTCTACATCCAGATGATGGAGGGCGAGCTGTACGAGGTCGACGTGCATACGCTCGAGGTGACCGAACTGTATGGCGACCACCCCGTGGCCGGATCGCACGCGAAGGGCGCCTACACGAGCCAGGGCCGGATGGTGATGAGCAACAACGGCGACCGCTCGTGGTACCCCGCCTGGAGGAAGGACCCCGACTACGATGGTCCGACGGGCGTGTTGGCTGAGTGGGACGGGACGGAGTGGAACGTGGTGGAGCGGAAGCAGTTCACCGAGGTCACCGGCCCGGGGGGCATCTACGGCGCGGCGAATGACGACGACCCCATCTGGGCGACGGGATGGGACAGGAGATCGCTGATTCTGAAGCTCCTTGATGGAGGCGAGTGGAGCACGTACCGTCTGCCTAAGGCGAGCCACACGCATGACGCGGGGCATGGCTGGTACACGGAGTGGCCGAGGATCCGCGAGGTCGCGCCAGACCGGTTGCTCATGACGATGCACGGGATGTTCTTCGACTTCCCGAAGGCGTTCGGCAGCGAGACAAGCGGCGGCATCCGGCCGATCTCGAGCTACCTGAAGATGGTGGTCGATCTGTGCGAATGGAACGGGCGACTGGTGTTCGGCTGCAACGATGCGTCGGTCCAGGAGGGCAACAGGTTCTGCAACCAGCCGAGCAGCAATCTTTGGTTTGGGACGCTGGATGATCTGGGGACATTTGGCCCGACGGCGGGATGGGGCGGGCCGTGGGTGAACGACCAGGTGGCGGCCAACGCGCCGTCGGACGCGTACCTGGTCGGCGGATTCAAGACTCGAGTCATCCACCTGGCGCATGACTCGGACGCGCCGGTGGTGTTCACGCTTGAAGTGGATGAGAGCGGCGCGGACGAGTGGACGAAGTATCGCAGTATCGCGACGCCGGCGGAGGGCTACACATACCACCTCCTCCCCACATCGCTTGAGGCGGAGTGGCTGAGGGTCTCGGTGGATCGAGATTGCACGGCGACGGCATTCCTGCATTACCTACCGGACGGTCCTCCGGCGGACGCAGGAGGCGACTTCGCGAGCCTCGCGCCGATGGAGCACGCGACCGCGCGGACAACGGGGATCATCCGACCGCGTGGCGGCGACCTCGGCACGCTGCACTACCTCGCCGAGCGAGTCGAGGCAGACGGCACGGTCGAGAGGCTCGGGTACTACGAGATTGGCGAGGAGATGAGGCTTGAGCCGGTCGACGATCCGACAGCGGCGGGCTGGCTGGAGGAGAACTTCGCGCTGGGCGAGCCGGACTTTGAGATCGATGATGCGTCAGTGATCGTGACCGACTTCCGCGGGCGGCGATTCCGGCTCCCGAAGACGAGCGCCGCAAACGATGAGGCGTGGCCAGAGGGATGGCCCCGAGGGATGCGTGAGGTGGTAACAGAGCGAAGACTCCTGAACTGCCACGGTACGATCTACGAACTCCCGCATGATTCGAGCGGCGGGATCATCGGGATGAAGCCTGTCTGCACGCACGGCAAGCACATCGCGGACTTCTGCTCGTGGCGAGGGATGCTGGTGCTGGCAGGGAACCTGGCCAGCGCCGAGGCCGACGGGCACTACTTCGGATCGACCGATGGGAAGACGGGCCTGTGGTTTGGGAACGTCGATGATCTCTGGAGACTCGGTCAGCCGCGTGGTGAGGGCGGTCCGTGGAAGGATACAGAGGTTGCGGCCGGCGAGCCTTCTGACCCGTACCTGATGACCGGTTACCGGCACAAGACGCTAGAGTTGTCCCACGACTCGAATGAATCGGTCGCGATAACTTTGGAGGTTGATGTGACGGGGACGGGCGAGTGGCACCCCTACAAGACCGTGACGATTGGGACCGGCGAGGTAGAGGCGCATGAGTTCCCCGCCGCCTACAGCGCCCATTGGATCCGGTTCACCGCCTCGGCCGACTGCGCTGCAACGGCCTGGCTGACGTACGAATAGGAATCTCGAAGGGAGTCTGAAGCATGTTCAAGTGTGCGTTTTTGGGCTGCGGCCCGCGAGCGAAGGGCCATGCGAGAGGGTACGCGACTGTTGAGCGCGGAACGATGGCGGCCGTCTGTGATATGGACGAGGAACGGCTGAACTCGTTCGGCGACGAATTTGGTATCGACACTCGGTATACGGATGTCCACGAGATGCTGACGAAGGAGAAACCCGACCTTCTGCACATCGTGACGCTGCCGAATCTGCGCGTGCCGCTGATGACGCTCGCCGCGGAGTACGAAGTGCCAGTGGCGGTGGTTGAGAAGCCGATCGCCCTCGAGGGCGAGGACTGGCGCGCGTTGCGGGATCTCGAGGCCAGCGCAAAGACGAAGTTCTGCGTCAACACGCAGCTTCACTTCCACGCGCGGAACCTGGAACTCAAGCAGCAAGTCGCGGATGGGTCGATCGGCGACGTCAGGTTCATCGACGTCAGCGCGCGCTCAACGCCGCTCGACCAGGGCGTCCACGTGCTGGAGCTGGCGCACAGCTACAACGGCTTTGACGCGTTCGAGAGGGTATTCGGACAGGTCTCGGGCGCGGAGGACATTGACTCACGCCAGCCCTCGCCGGGCATGGCGACGTCAACCATCAACTTCGCCAACGGCGTCCACGCCACGCTGGTCTGTGGCGAGGCCGCGCCATACGCCACCGAGCGTCGCGAGGTTCGCTACGCGCACAAGCGGATCGCGGCGTACGGCACGGAGGGCTTCGTGCACTGGACGATGAGCGGGTGGGAGCGCAACCTGAAAGGTGGCGCGTGCGAGTCCGGCGAGCACGACTATGGCGTCGAGGACGATCTCGCTCAGGGGCGTCTGACCGAGGCGGCGTTCGACTGGATTTCGGGTGATCTGGACGTGCATCCGACGGCGCTGTGCAGGTCTCTCGCGCAGTTCAACGTGATCCTGGGGACATACGTGAGCGCGCTGGAATCGCGGCCGGTGGAACTACCGTTTGACCCGCCGGATGAGCTGCTGGCGGCGCTGACGGAGAGGCTCTCGTAGCGATGGCCGCATCCGTGACCAATACTGACATCGTTGATGGACTGGGTCGCCTGGGGATCTCCTCAGGCGACCTGGTCTTTGCGCACGCATCGCTGAGCCGACTCGGGTGGGTCGAGGGTGGCCCGGACGGGCTGATCGACGCGCTGCTGGCGGCGGTCGGCGAGACGGGGACACTGGCAATGCCAGGCTTCACGTTTCAGCTCAATGAACTGGCAGACCCAGTGTTTGATGTGCGGCACGCGCCGACGTGGGCGAGCAAGGTGTACGAGCGCTTCCGGACGCGCGAGGGCACGCTTCGCAGCCACCACGCGAGCCACTCGGTCTGTGCGGTGGGGGCGCGAGCCGAGGAGTTAGTCTCCGAACACTCTCCGCGCCCGTGTCTTCGGCCAAGTCCGTTCGGAAAGCTGGTCGACTGGGGCGGGACAATCGTGCTGATCGGCGTGGACCAAAACTGCAACACGACGTTTCATCTCGTCGAGGAAAGCGAGGGCGTGTTCTATTCGCGCTACACCCACGTCCCGGACGCGATGATGATCGACGAGACTGGCGAACTGGGCCCGCTGGACTTGCACCGCCACCACATGACGCGGACGTATGACTTCAACCGGATGGACGAGCCGCTGCGGCAGGCGGGCATTCAGCGCGAGACCGTCATCGGCAATGCAATCGTGCGGTGTCTCGACGCGAAGCGGATGTACGACTTCACCGTTGAGGCCGTGCACGAGGACGAGGAAGCCCTGCTTCAGCAGGGCGATGAGCGCACGCAGGTGTCGGTCAGTCCTTAGTCCCCTTCGATCTCAATCCTGCTGAACGCGGTTTCGGTGCTGTTGAGGTGGTATCCGACGTGAGTGACGGCGTCCCAGTCCTTGCGCATGGGGGCTTCGAGGGCGGCGTCATTGACGGTAAGCTTCACCGTGCCGGCTTCGAGATCGGCCTCGACGGTGACGTCGAGCACGGCTGACTGATCCATCTCCATCGGCAAGCGGACAAGGTTCTCCTCGGCGCCGCCGAAGTCACCGTACTGGACGATGGCTTCCTTCACCCCGATGTAGACACCACACTTGAGCAGATCGCCCGGCTTGGCCGAAGAACCCAGACACAGCAGGCCGTTGCGCGTGCCGTCAGCGCGGAGCGACTGTATCCTCGCGCGGAGCGTGACGCGCTTCGTGTAGGGGCGGCCCGTCTTCTGAATTGCATAACCGGCGGTTGACGATTCGACGGCATAGCCGAAGTCGGAATCAGTGACGCTGGCGGCGATCAGGCGCTCGAAGTCGGGGTGCTTCTGCCCGACGACGTCGTTCATAGTGTCGTCAGCGTATTGTCGGCGCAACCGGTCAAGCTGTTTCGTAAGCCGGGCGACAACACCAGCGTAGGCGGGGTCGGCGTGGACGTTGTTCAGCTCGTTCGGATCAAGCTTGAGATCATAGAGCTCCCACGCGTCGATGTCGTGGTAGAAGTGCATGAGCTTGTGGCGCTTGGTCCGGACGCCGTAGTGGCGCTTGACCATGTGCGCGCCCGGGTACTCGAAGTAGTGGTAGTACATCGCCTTGCGCCAGTTCTTCGCCCGCCGACCGGAGAGCATTCGAGCCATGGAATCGCCTTGCATGTCACTCGGGACCGGGGCATTGGCCATGTCGAGGAACGTCGGCGCGAAGTCGAGGTTGAGGACGATGTCATCGTTCACCGTACCCGCTGGGATCGATCCCGGTAGGCGAGCGACCAGCGGCATTCGGAGCGACTCCTCGTACATGAATCGCTTGTCGAACCAGCCGTGGTCGCCGAGGTAGAAGCCCTGGTCGGAGGTATACATCACGAGCGTGTTTTCGGCGAGGCCGGAGTCATCGAGGTAGCTCAGAATGCGGCCGACATTGTCATCGACGGAGGCGACGCAGCGCAGGTAGTCCTTGATGTAGCGCTGATACTTCCAACGTTTCAACTCCGACTCGGAGAGGCCGTCGGGCGGGTCGACGCCCTTGAGGTCGTTCTTCGTTAGATGATCGAGAATCGTCATCTCCTGCTCGCGGGCGGCGGCGCTGCGGGTGGCGTAGTCGTCGTCGAAGGTCTCCGGCAGCGGCAGATCCTCGTCTTCCCACATGTGAGCGTGTTTCTCGTCCGGCTGCCAGTTGCGGTGGGGCGCCTTGTGCTGGCACATGGCCATGAAGGGCCTGCCGGTGTCGCGTTGGTTCGCCAGCCAGTCGAGCGTGTAGTCCGTGGTGAGATCGGTGACGTAGCCCTCGCGCCGGGACTTCTCGCCCATCTCAATGAAGTCCGGGTCGTGGTAGCGCCCCTGCCCAGGCAGGACGTTCCAGTAATCGAACCCGGTCGGGGCGCTCTTGAGGTGCCATTTGCCGATCATCGCTGTCTCGTAGCCGGCGGCTTGGAGGAGCTTGGGAAAGGTCTGCTGGCTGCCATCGAACTCGAGCCGGTTGTCGAGGATCCCGTTGAGGTGACTGTACTTGCCGGTGAGGATCACGGCGCGACTGGGCGCGCAGATGGAGTTCGTGCAGAAGCAGTTATCGAAGCGAACGCCCTCGGCGGCGATGCGGTCGATGTTGGGAGTCTGGTTGATCCGACTCCCGTAGCAACTCATGGCATGGGACGCGTGGTCATCGGCCATGATGAAGAGAATGTTCGGTCGCTCGCGCGGAGCGGCGAACCCATGGCTCACCAGCGCGGCGGCGGCCACGCCCATGCCGGTGGCTCGGATGAAGGACCGTCGGTTCATGTGGTTGGTCACGAGGCCTGGCCTCCGATGCGGTCGGCTAGTTGTACTCAACCCAGAAGGGGCTGGCCCAGGCGATCTCGGGGTCGCCGTCCGGGGCTTCCGGGTCGGCTTGGAAGACGCGAACGTAGTAGTACGATTCGCCGGCGCGCGTATCGTTGTCCGTGTATTCGAGCGTGACCTCGTAACCGGAGACTTCCTGGGTGAGGACGTATTTGCCGTTCTTGATGATATCGAGCCGGCTCAACTCGTGAGGCGCGGTCACGTGGATACTGAAAGTGGGCGAATCGCTCGCCGGGAACCGGGTCCCGACCGCGTGGTCGTCGGCGGTGATGTCCATGACGATCTCGTCCGTCGCCGCGAAGGTCCGGCGAGCGAGCATGGCATCCAGCAGGGACTCGCGGGAGACATCCTCGGCGTACACTCCGGCCCAACTGTTGTGGGTTGACCCATGGTCGCTGAAGCTAACGAAACCGTAGGTGTTGCCTATCTCAAGCGCATCCTGGGCGAAGTGGCCTGGGTCGTCGGTCTGCGTGGGGCCGCGCTTCTCACCCTCGGGCATGTTCCACGCCTCATAGCTGCCGCGGGCGCCCTGGTAGATCTCAAGCAGGCAGTCGAAGGCCGCGTTCGGCCAGTTCCAGTCGGCCAGCGGCCCAGAGGCGAAGGTGTGAGGGACGATGACGCACTTCTGGCCCGGTTGGGCGTGGACTTCGTCCTCGATCCACTGCCAGAGATTCGGCGGGAGGTTGTCGGGACTGTCCTTGGTTCTGTCGGCCAGCCTCAGCGGCGCGCCGCGGTTGAGGAAGATGATGTTGCGGTGGCCTGCGGGACGCGAGAGACTATGCTCGTAGCTGTACATCCCCAGGAAGTGGGGCGGGCAGTGCATGAGGTCGGTGGCCTTCTGCGACCACCACCAATGGTAGTCGCGCAGACCGTCCGGCCACTCGCCGGCGGTGACCTGGTTGTGGTCGCCGAGCCCCATGAAGTCGAGGTTGGCGGCATCGCGGGCGTAGCGGAAGGTGTCGAGAATCGAGCCATCGACGCCGCCGTGCCCGCGGATGTCGGTGTGGCGATGGCAATCGCCGTAGAGGAGCGTGTAGCGATCATCAGCGATTGACTGGACGTACCTGGCGCGAGCCGAGGGAGCCTCACCCGCGGGCGGGAGCGTGACGGGCTCGCCGGCGAGGATGTAGGTGGCGGAGATCATCTCCGGGAGTTCCGCCGTGTAGACGTTGAACGGCAGAGCCTTCACGGGATCATTCGGGAGGTTATCCAACTCGCGGCCATCGGAGGCGTAAGCCACGACCAGCCCTCCGTCCGGCGCGCGGGACATCGAGGGTCTCTGAGAATTGCGCCCGGAGCTGTTGGCCAGTAGCCACGGCTTGGACCAGCCGTCATCGGTCAGGGCGACCGCATACTCGTGGAAGATCTCGGTCGGCGAGCGAGTCGTCCAGTGGCGGAAGACCACCCAAGGCGTTCCGCGTCCGTCGAACGCGATCTCCGGCAATTCGGCGAACTGAGCGAGGGGGCCGATCATGGCATCGGCGATGCTGTGGGCCGGCTCCTTGAGCTGCCCTCCAGACAGTACGCGCAGGCCGATGCTCCTCCTGGCATGCAGGCCGCTGCTGCCGTCGACGCGGCTGGCGCGACTGAAGTCCTTCCCCCAGTTCAGCCCTCCATCGTCCCACGCCAGCCAGATGTCGCCGTTGGGTGCGGCGGCGACCGATGCGTGAAACTGCGCCGTCGGCTCCGTTGTCACGCG
>CAZKUN010000039.1:0-15880 GCA_964555935.1 uncultured Armatimonadia bacterium
CGGGCAGGCGCGTTGTGGTTTTGGCAGTAGCCTGATACTACCTGACTGTAAACTTGCCGCTGAGGAACGTGCCGCCCGAACGCAGCCCCTCGGCGTTGACACCGGTAACTCCCCACGTGTACGCGCGTCCGATCTCAAGGTCCAGCAGATCTCGGTCGTCCTCTGACTCGATGTTGCCCGTCTGCGGGTCGTAGTTGAGTTCCGTGCCGTTCACTACATCCGAGACCCAGAACGTGCGTCCGGGATTGTCATTCTCAACCAGCATCAGGCTCACTCGGTAGGCGCCGAACTCGGGGTGCCTGTGCCACTCAAACAGCAGGTCACCCTTCGGGACTTCGCCGTCGATGGCCGGTCGCACGAGTCTCAACTCGGGAGTCCATCCAAGTGGGGCCAGTTCTACCGTGCTTCCCGCTCTCACCTCGCATGAACGCCAGTTGAAGTTCGCGGAGTAGTCGGCGAAGTCAATGCCGAGGGTATTCTCCAGGCGGAACGCTCCCTCCGGCGAACGAACGCGCGGCAACCTACTAAGTTGGACGGTCAGCGTGTACCGGTCCGGGATGACACCATCCATGACGAGGTTGCCACCTGCGTTCGTGGTTGCTATCCATGGGGCTTCCTGACGCGCGTTGAACCGCCTGGTGTTCCCGGTGTACCGCTGAATGTAGACGTCGACAGGTACGCCGGGAGGGTAGGGCCTGCCCGATACGGTCAGAGGGAGTTGAATGCGCCCGCCCTCGCCTGGCTTCGCGGCGAAGACGTGAGCGAGCGCCGGCAGTGCCCCCTCGGGGCGTTCGGCGAGCACGCCGACATACTGCTCGGGCAGTGGCACGTTTTCGATCTTGAATGGGACGCGAACATACCCATTCGTCGGCACCAGCAGGCGGCACGTTATGTCCAGGGGTATATCCCCCGTGATGCCGCGGAGTATGAAGTTGTACTCGTTCCGGCCGTCCCGCGTCCCGTACATAAACGGCCCGACACCGAAGGTCCTCCGGCCGCTGGTCCAGCGAACCAACGGAGCCAGCCGACGGCGCCCCATGGGCGTGGCGGGGGCGGTCAGCTCCACATTCGGCCAGGGCTCGTAAATCGCCGCGGACAGCTCGGCCGAACTGCCGTCGACCTCGAACTTGATCGGCTCAATCCTGACGCCGCCGGCGCTCGTGACGGCATCCATGCTACCCCACGCGAGGGTCACTTCGTCAATCGTGACATCGCCGCACGCGATCAGCTCGCCCTCAATGCTGATGGATGATGCCTTTGGTGAGGGGAGCGATGTGACAACCCTTTCGATGGCAGACGTGTAGTCCGAGGTGACCCCTGATACCCTTCCCACATGTCCATCATACGTGGCCGCCTCCCACTCCCCCCCAACGTCATCGGTGATGGTCACGTCGGCACCCATGTCCACGAAGGATGCGAACTGGGTCTCATCCGGTGCGGCGACCAGGAGAGTGATCGCCATCTGGGGCACGGGAGCTACCCCCGTGGGCGGGGAGGTCCGTCCGCCCAGGAAACTGACACCGCCAAGGGTCAAGTCAATGGCCGACACCGCGACAGTGTAATCTCCCGCCGTTGCCTGAGGCACTTCCGGGGAGATATTGAGCCGATCGGAGTAGACCCGATGCGTGCCCGGGGCAAGCTCGACGAATTCCAGGCCGGAGCGGCGGGTGAGAGCAGCAATGGCATCGTCCACCGTGCCGTCCGTGAGTCTGAGGCTATCGCCGATGATGGCAATCGCACGCTCTGAGCCATCCGTGAGGAACGTGTGTCCCGTCTGCTTGGCGACTTCATCCAGGATTACGACGAGAGGGACGTTGGTCATGTCAATGGTGACGGCCTGACCCGATCCCGTTGCCGCGGCCGCCGCCAGCCCTGCCACGAGTGCTGCCGTCTGCATCGCTCTCATGCTATCGATCCCTCCTCCACGCTCGACTGCTGTCGCTCTTCGATGACGCTCTCCGCTGGCTCGGGGCCAGACTCCGAGTGCTCCTCAAGGGCATTGGGATGCATGGGGGCCTCAGTGCGAAAGCCGTTCGTCAGGTACGTGACCATCCGCACGAGTTCTTCTCGCGTCTCCGCATCGAGCAGCCTGACCACTTCCACGGGCGGGTTGCCATCGGGTTCGGGGTGCGCTGTCTCTACAACGTACCCGGACGGCTGTCCCTCGCCCGACAGGGGGAAGCCGGGGGTGAAGAACGAAGCCAACTCCAGGCCCGCGATCTTGGCGCCAGGCTCTGCTGTCGGCTCCGTCGGCCGGCTCGCCAGGGCTGGCCTGTAGTAGCGCTTGCGGGGTTTGCGCGCGGGAGGAGGTGGGGCAGCGGCCTCAATGGGCTCGTCGGAGGGGGCTACCGCGTCCGCGGGCTCATCCTCGCTCGGTTCAGCATGCAAGGGGACGACGCGCGAGGGGGCTGCGGCCAGCACAGGCGATTCGATGCGGTCCACCTGACGGAGGCCAATGCCGGCCAGCCAGAGCATCGCCGCCGCCACGACCGTCGCGAACGCGCCCTGCGCCAGCCTCCACCTTGCGGCACGGACCTGTCGGTCGAGCACGTGCCGGCGCAACGATCTGACGGCCTCGTTGGGGTCGGCGTTACGCATGTCTGGCAACGCGGCCATCCATGCGTCGACGGTTCGCTCGTCATCCCGTCCATGGTCCTGGTTCACTTGGAGTCCTCCTCGAAGTCCACGAGTAGCTCTCGCAGTCTCGCGCGGCCTCGGCAGGCTGCCGTTCTCGCCGCGCCGGGCTTGCAGCCGAGGGTCTCGGCGATGTCATCATAGGACCACTGCATGTAGTGGAACATGATCACGGCGCCTCGCTCTCGCTCGGGTAGCCGATGCAAAGCGGCGCGGAGTGCGCCGATCAACTCCTGGTCCTCCGCCGCCTCCGCCGGGCCCGCCTCGTCGCCAGGCACGTCCCATGACTCCGAAACGGTCCTCGTCTCGATCTTCATCACCCTCGCGCAGCGCCGCCTCACGATGGTGTAGAGCCAGGGCAAGAAGCGCGCTCCGCGGCGGTACTGCCGTCTCTGGTCGTAGAGCGTGACGAAGGCGTGCTGGGCGATGTCGCCGGCGAGGTCGTGTCTTCCCGTCATCCGGGCCGCGAAATTCGCGACTAGCCGGTAGTGCCGATGCATGAGCGCCTCGAAGGCCGCGTCGCATCCCCCGCGGGCTTCCGCCATCAGGTGCTCATCGGTGACCGCGGTCGCCCGACGGGCCGACGTCCCGGATGGGACCCCAGACGGCGCGAGTGCCTCGATAATCGCCGACACGTGTTCCGCCATCCTCAGCTTCGCCCTCCCTGCCCTGTATTGCACCGTCGCAGCCGGATGTTACGTGGCTGAGGTTATATTCGCCGGGCACCTACGCGAACCCTGAGCGGTTTCGGGGGTTCTTAATCATTGTGTCACGTGCAATTCCCGCGGGGTGATTCCTCCATGCGCAGTTCGTCGATCTATATCATCGCACTTGTCGGGGCCGTTCTCGCGCCGATTGCCTCCCACGCTCAGGCCGAGGATTGGCTGGCGTTCAGCTCCAAGGTCAACGGAAATCGTGAGATCATGCTCGTGCGCGCCGATGGCACGGGGCTGCGGAATCTCACGAATAACCCCGCCTTCGATGACAAGCCCTGCTGGTCGGCGGATGGAGAGCAACTCGCGTTTGTCAGCGATCGCACGGGGAACGACGAGATCTTCGTCATGAACGTGGCGTCGGGCAAGGTCAAGAATGTCAGCAATCACGAATCGACGGACCGCGATCCGAGCTTCTCAAGTGATGGGACGCAGGTTGTTTTCGCTAGCGAACGGACCGGCAACTCCGACCTGTTTGTCGTCCCCTCCGCTGGCGGAGCGCCGGTGAACATCACCAATGATCCCGCCTGGGACGGGCCGGCGGCGTTCTGTCCCGTGGCGCCGTGGATCAGCTTCATGTCCGACCGCAACGGCAACCAGGACATCTTCATGGTCGCGCCCGACGGCACGAACCTGCAGCAGATCACGAAGCACGAGGCCTACGACTCCGATCCGATTTGGTCGGGAGACGGTCGCTTCATCGCGTTCTTCTCTCACCGCGAGGGGAACGTCGACGTCTTCGGAGTCGACATGGAGACGGGCCAGATGGTGAACATGAGCCGCCACCCGGACTGGGACGGCGATCCCGCTTTCTCCTCGGACGCTCAGTGGATGACGTTCGCATCGTACCGCGGGGGTAACAATGAGGTCGTGGTGGTGCCCACCGCCGGCGGCGAGGTGGTCAACCTCACCAACCACGAAGCCGATGATCATGAGCCGCGTTGGTCACCATCGGGCGAGCACATCGCGTTTCTCACCGATCGCGACGCGTACGACCGCGAGATCTACGTGATGAACGCCGACGGCTCAAACCCCATCAACGTCAGCAACTCCGTGGGCGAGGATCGTAACCACGCTTGGCGGCCGTGAGAGGTCCGTAGCAAGTCTTGGCGAAGCGTACCCCCCAGCACCCGTGCGAGTTATTCCGCGACATCAGCCTTCCCACGCGACCGGGCCGCCTGGCCCCCTGGCACGGGAAGGACTCGTCAGTTAGGATCGGGTACTTTGCACGCGAGCTGTGGTTTGTCGTCACGTGACTAAAAACGTCCGCGTCAGGTCTGCCGAAGGCACGGGACTCACTTCCATCCCGTTGAGGTGCTGATCGATGCTGACTGACAACAACTTCGCGCGCGTGCGCAAATGCCTGATGCTCGAGGGCAAGCCAGACCGCGTTCCCACAGCCGAACTCCACGTCGACCTCGAGGTGAAGGAGGCATTCCTGGGCCGCCCAATCGCCTCGGCGCAGGATGACGTCGACTTCTGGGTCGCGGCGGGCTACGACTACATCGCGCTGTCGGCGGGGCTTCTCAACGTTGGAGGCGTGCTGTCAGGCGAAGCGACGATGCGGAAGCGACACAGTTACACCGCGTATGGCGACGGCCAGCGGGAAGTGACGTGGGCCGCCGAGGGCGAGGGCGTCATCACCACGCGCGAGCAGTTCGAGAACTTCGCGTGGCCGGCCCCGGACGACATCGACCTTGAGCATATCAAGGAGCACGCGGCTCTCCTGCCCGAGGAGATGCGCATCATTCTGATCATCGGCAAGGTCTTCACCTCAACGTGGATGCTGATGGGGATGGAGGGATTCGGGCTGGCGTCGCGGTTCGATCCGGAGTTGCTGAACGACGTCTTCGCGCGCGTGGCCGAGATCCAGTACCGGACGTTCGAGCGAGCGCTCGACCTGCCGGGGATCGGCGCGCTGTGGATGAGCGATGATATGGCGTATGGCACGGGATTGCTGTGTGACCCGTCGATCTTCCGCGAGCATGTATTCCCGGTCTACCGGCGGATGGGCGACCTGTGCGAGCAACTCGACTTGCCGTTTGCGCTGCATTCCGACGGCGACCTCACGCCGCTTATGCAAGACATCGTCGACTGCAAATTCCGCGCGCTCCACCCCATCGAGCCGCAGGCCATGGATGCGAAGAAAGTCCAGGATGAATGGGGCGACAGGCTCTGTCTGATGGGCAACATAGACGTGGATCTGCTCTCGCGCGGGAGCACGGACGATGTCTCCGATGCCGTCAAGCGCAACATCGACCTACTCGGCCGCGAGGGCGGCTACTGCGTTGGATCGGCGAACTCGGTCACCTACTATGTTCCGCTTGAGAACTACTGCGCGATGATTGAGACGTCACTTGAATATGGCAAGCTGTAGGACGCCGCGCTGCCCATGCCACGGTCGTCGTATCCGTCCGTGCCTGCGGATCTCCTGATCCGCTTCGTTGCCGTCGTACCGCTAAGCGCCAGCTTGGTTCCGTCGCCGTCCTTCATCCCACCTCCCACCGTCTCCCACCCGTGTCAGAGGGGATGTTGAGAAAGCCGTCCTTGCGTTCGGGACTGTCCAAGCAACGGCACGCAGTGCCCGTTGCGCAGGACTGTCCCTTGTTGGTGTGGCTTTCTCCACAGGCCCTCTGACACTAGAAGCGCTTCCAAAGTCCAAGCGTCGACGGAGAACAGGGGACAGTCCTGCGCAAACGACGCTTGGACAGTCCCAGACGGACAGCGTCGGATCTGGAGATCCGACCTACGTGGGTATTGGGACCACTTGTGGTGCTCCCAGCCTCCTCGTTCGTCGTCCTCCGTTCCCTGTGGTCAGTGGAGCGCGGACGCCCTCGTGGGCAATTCCGTCGCATCCTGCAGAGGCGCAGAGCCGCACGTGGCGAACTGTTGAATGGCCGCGAGAGACCGTTGGGGAGACGATAGTCGGAGGTGGTTGATGTGAGTGAGGGTGAGAAGCCGGAACGGGTCATTGAGTTGGCGGAGCAACTGCTGCGCGAGAAGCAGGCGGAAGCGGCGGTCACGATGCTTCAGCCGTGGGTCGAGGCGAACCCCGACTCGCCTGCTGGATGGGAATTGTTGGCTGTCGCGTATTGTCAGCTCGGCCGATGGGCGGAAGCGGAAGTCCCCGCTGGGCAACGAGTGCGGCTGGAGCCGGACAACGCGTCGGCGTGGTCGAACTGGGGCACGACGCTGCGGAAGAGCGGACGGCTGGACGAGGCGCGCGATGCACAGGCAAAGGCGCTTGAGATCGAGCCCGGATATGCAAGGGCGCGAACCGAATTGCGGAAGACGGAGAGGGATCGGGCGGGCGGAGACCGCGCGGGTCGCAGGCACGAGACGGCAACAGCGGTCGACGACATCACTTCGGACGATCCGCCTTGGGAGAAGTGGCACTGCCGGCGGTGCAAGGCCGAGGTGCCGAAGGACCGGGATCTCTGCGACACATGCATGGAGGCGGATCGCGTGGCGGCGGGGTCAAAGGCAGAGGCTGACCGGCAAGCCGCAGAGACAACTGCGGTGGCGCAAGCGGGGGGAGTGGCGAGCGGGGATGTGCAGAATTCGGAGTACGTAGGGTATGCGGTCCTTGGTCTGTTGTTCGGGCTATTCGCGAGCATCGGCGGGGCGGCCGTCGCCCTGATGAACAAAGACGATGAGAGAAAGCGAAAACTCGGCTGGTGGACTGCAGCGTGGGGCGCGGGATGGTTCCTGGCTTGCATTGTCGGGTGGCAGACAGTCCTGGGGATGGTACTTGGAGGCGGAACTGGAAGTGTGGTGGCCCCGGGCGTACCGCGCACGGCGCCGGTCGTGACAGCAAGCTCCTGGGAGCCTGTGGCGTTTTGGCGGGGTTCGGGGATTAAGAACACCGATGCGTTCACCGTGCAGTCGCCATGGCGCATTGGGTGGCGGACCTGGCCGAGCGAGACGATGATGGGGATGGATGGGAACTTCATCATCCAGGTATACGACCTCGCGAACACCAGTGGACCCATGGCGGGTCTTCCGGTCGAGGTGGCCGCGAACGTAATCGGGCGTTCCGAGGACTACAGCACGTACTACACGTCAGGCACTCTCAGGCTGGAGATCAACGCGTCGCAGGAGTATGAACTGACGGTCTACCAGGGAGTGCCGTGACGGCGAGGAGCTGGAGACGCGCGGACGCCGGCGGACGAGACGCAAGGCGACGAGAAGTGGACGGTATGCCCCTCCTACAGTGTCACGGTATCACCTGTCTGCTGCATCCAGGCGCGCAACCTCGCGCGGAGGTCCGCTTGGGTCTCAGCGCATTCGCTGCTCCCGGCGAGGTTCTCGCTCTCCAGGGGATCTGTAGCGAGGTCGTACAGCTCCTCGAAGCCGCCCATGTTCCAGATGTACTTGTGCTGGTCGGTCACGACCGCTCGCTGGAAGACGTCCGGCACCACGTTACCGTTGTACTCGCTGAAGACGGCGTCAGGACCGGCAGCATCGTTCTCCACGTACCCGCGCAGTGAGGTCCCCTGGATGTTGTCCCTCGCATCGAGTCCCGCGTAGTCGAGAAGCGTCGGCGCGATGTCGACATGGCTGCAGAGCTGGCTGCGTCGCGATCCAGCAACGCCGGCGGGCGGGCGGACGATCATCGGCAGTCGGATACTCGGCTCGTAGCAGACCATCTTCTGGAAGTAGCTGTGCTCGCCCAGCATCTCGCCATGGTCGGGGTGGAAGATCACCAGCGTGTCATCGGCCTTGCCGCTGGCCTCCAGCGCATCGAGGATGCGTCCGATCGCGTCATCCACCAGCCGCACGCAGCCGTAGTAGGCCGCCCACGTCTCCAGCCACTCATCGTGCGTGTAGTTGCCCCCGACTTGGCCCGGCAGGTGGGTGAGGTGCATGTCGGGCTTGCCGGTCTGTGGTCCGGCAAGCGTCGGTGGCGGGGTGACATCGCCCGGCGAGTACATGCTGAGGTATTTTTGGGGGATCACGAACGGCGGATGCGGCAGCCACAGGAAACTGAATAGCGCGAAGGGTAGGTCATCCGGCGTTTGCTCGATGAACCGTGCGGCCTGAGATCCATAGTAGAGATCGAGGTAGTCGTCAGGGGCGAGAGGATGCGTGCCGGGATTGGGCGCTGAGAACCGCACGTCTTCGATGGTATCGCCGAAGCGCGTCGGGCAAGGGTGTTGGTGGCCTGATAGGTCAGGCAGTGTCAACCCCTTGGCTTCGACGTGCTGGCGGTGCTCGGCATTGCTGATGAACGTCTCAAACGGGACGCGCTTGCGAAGCGGCGGATCGCATTTCACGTGATTGACGCCCACGTGCCCCATGTGGTAGCCCGCATCGGCGAGCAACTCGTCGACCGTCACCTCGCCCTCGTTGAGCAAGGCGGACGACTCGTCGCCCTGCTGCCCGAAGCCGTTGATGGTCGAGCCGCAGGAGTGGGGATATCGGCCCGTGTGAAGCGAGCCCCGCGCGGGGACGCAGAGCGGGCAGGTGCTGTAGTAGCGGTCGAAACTGACGCCGTTTTCGGCCAGGCGGTCGATGCTAGGGGTTAGCTCTCGTCGCGCGTCGGTGAGGCCCTCGTGGCGGGCGAAGCTGCCGACGCAATCGCGTCGGTGCTGGTCGGTCATAATCCAGAGGATGTTGCTAGGCATGTGCGGGTTCTTCCCGCTTAGGAGGGGGATCCCTCTGGGCACGGCCGCGGGCAAGAATGCCCGCGCCACGAGATGGCAGAGCCACGAGATGGCAGAGCCACGAGATGGCGAGCAGTTGGGGGTCAGATGAAGATCTTGTAGTTGGTCCTGCCGACGGCCGGGCCGATGATGGCCCAGATCGAGCCGCAGACGTAGTCGCCGAGGATTAGGCCCAGGAAGAAGTGGACGCCCTCCTTGTGGACTTTCATGCCCCAGTAGCGCGTCAGGACGACCTTGATCAGCCAACTGACAAAGAACGCGAACCAGAAGTAATCCATGGCGAAACTGATCGCCAACGCGTACCCCGCCGGGTGGAACGGGATCGTCGTGAATCGGAAGCGGAGGGCCTTGAGGATGAACATGAACGCCGCGCCAACGCCCATGAACAGCATCGCGTTGTAGTCCGGACCCTCGGGCACATCGATCCAGGTGCGCAGCCGGTTGTATGTCTCGGCCCCGACCCAGCCCTTGAAGCCCTGAGCGCGGGCGCTGGCGCCTTCCTGGAAGGTGACCTGCAAGTTCGCCCAGTAGGCGAAGACGATGCCGGCAACGGTTGCCAGTACCATCGTCTTGGCAAGCGCGCGCCGATTGATGTCGGCGTGCTCGGTCATCTTGAACGCCTCAAGCTGATTGGGCATCGGGTGGCAGCGGTAGCACCGATTGAACCAGTACGTCGTGGATAGCGCGGTGAGGTTTCGCGGCCCCATGTTGTTGGCGCCCGCGATCTGGACCATGAGCCGGTGTGGGTTGACGAAGTAGATTTCGTGCGGCGCACCAAACTCGGCGCGGACGCGCGTCATCGCGAGACTCAGCAGGTAGAAGATGACTAAGAATGCGACGATAGTAGGCGAATTCATGCCCGCCTGGACGCCGAACACGACCAGCAGCGCCGAGCCCAGAACAAGGCCCAGCACGGCGAATCGATATGAGAATGGCTCGTCGTAATCGCTCAGCCTGTCGCCCTTGCCGATGACCGCGCTCCAGACACTCGTCAGATGCGCCCGCGCCGCCCACAGTCCCGAGACCGCCAGCGCGAGCCACGCTCCGCCGGCTTGCTCGTTGAGATACGGCAGCCCTTGGGCTTGGCGCATGCCGATCATTCCGCCCGCGAGCATCTCAAGCTTGGAGAATAGGTAGAAGAACCAGCAAGAGAACGAGAGATCCGTCGGCAAGAAGAACGCCAGCCCTATTGCGAAGGGGTACATGCTTGTCGTGAACCGGCCCATGTGATCCCAAGGCATGCCGGTGAGGTGTTGGCGGAGGTTGTACTGCTTGATGTATTTCAGCTCAGGCACGTGCGGGAAGAACGCGTGTAGGCCGTTGACCAGGTCGATGGCCAGCGCGACCCCAAACCCGATCCACATCAGCCGGTTTCGAAAGAACTGGCCCGACTCCTGGCCCTTGGTCATTTCGAGCGGCAGGACAATCAGCGGGAAGGCGAGCTTCTCGTGCTCAGTCCACGGGCGACGGATGATGACGTTCAGGCACATCAGGACGGTGATCAGCACTGCTAACCACAGCCCCCACCAGCCGAGCGGCCCGATCATCGGCAGGAGGTTCTCGCGGTGCCACCAAACCGACGCGCCCTCGTAAAAGCCCGTTAGGGCCGTCTCGTCCGTCACGACGAGCCACGTCGGGAGGTAGTGGTGGAACAGCTCTTCCCACTTGTTCTCGGGCGTGGCGAAGCGAAATGGGTGGCCGACGACGCCGAAGAGGTTCTGCACGAAATCGTGCCCGCAGAGCGTCTCGCCGATCACGATCATGATGTAGATGACGAGCATCTCCGACTGCGTGAAGGCGCTCTTGGGCGCGACTTTGTGGAGGATGAGGTTGATCAGCGCCAGGCAGAAGAGGATGAAGATGGGCGTGATGAAGAGGGGCAGACACGACCCGTCGAGCGAGTACCAGCGGACCTCGACGACCGTGACCCAGTACGCATTTATCGGCATCAGCGCCAACCCGAGCAGAATTGCCCGAACAGTCACTGTCGGGCGGGTTGAGACCGTTGCCGGAGCCTGGGTGGCGGGCGCTTCCGCATGCACGGCGGCAATTCTACGACCCACGGTAGTGTCTGTCAAGCGATGGTGGGGAGTCCCGAATCCGCGGAACGGAACCCGGCGAACAGGCGTCGTGTTAAGTAGCAGGAATGCTCGAATCCCTAGCGAGGCACGCGCATGACTCCCGCACTACTGGCCGCGCTGGTGCTGGCGACGCCCGCATCCGCGAAGACGTACTACCTGAACTACTCAGGCGCTGACGGTTTCGTCGAGTTCCTGGATGGACTCGTTGCGGCGGAATCGGAGTGGGTGGATGGGCTCGTGCCGCATTGGGAGGCCCTGAAGGGCGCCTTGGACGAGCATGCCGGGAACAACTCGCTGACGGCGACGGGCTCGGCCGAGGCCCTCAAAGCCCTCGAAGCCGTCCTGAAGCGGCTCGACGTGCCACGCGCGCAGGTTCAGGTGTCAGCCCAGCACATCCGGCTTAAGGCCCCCCAAGCGCTACTCGGAGCGCCGATAGACCCGCCGAGCCCCGGCGCCAGTCACGCGGGCGAGGCGGGGGCAGCGATCGAGGCCCGCGTGGCGGTGGGGGACTGGGCCAAGCGCCTGGAGGACCTCGGAGCCGATGCCGTGACCGTTCTCAATGAGTCGTGGGCGACCGTCATCAACGGGCACGAGGCGACTGTCTTCATCACGTCAGACGATGCCGAGAAGCCGGTGGCGCACTGCCTTCAGTTCCGCCCCGCCGTCATGGCGGATGGCTCGATTTGGCTGACGCTGAGTTTCGGGCGCATTGTCCGCGATGAGCCGGATACCGTGCCCGTCGACCTGGCAACCGGCGGCGAGGAAGCGTGCGAGGCATGCGGCCCAGGCCCGGGCGACTGGCGCCTGATTCCGGAGTTGACGGTCACGACGCTCGTCCAGCCCGGCCAATCGGTCCTGCTACGAGGCTTGAAGTGGTATGTCGGCGAGGACGACTCGATGCGGGCGCCCGCCGATGAATTCGTCATCGTCACGCCGAGCATCATGCAGTAGACATCCGCACGACAACGGAGAACGGCGTCGGGGCTGAAGCCCCTCTTACAGGGATTGGGTAGATGAGAGCGCGCGGCGATGGATGCGATGAGTGTTTCTCACCGTGCCTCGCCGGGAACATCGCGCAATTCCTGGAATGTGAGTTCAGCCCCGACGCCCTGGACGTATGCACGACCGCGGAAGAGGCGTCGTGGAAACTCGCTGAGTTTCCCTGCTGAAGCCCCTCTTACAGGGGTTGGCGATAAGCGAGGAGGGGGAATTGGATGATGAGGAAGGGCGAGTCGCAAGATGATCCCGGGCACCGGGCGCTGCGCGCGGGGAGAGAGTCGGTGCCTGGCGAGTGGTATGCCATCGCAACTCGTGCCGCCATCGAGGACCTGCGGCCAGTGACGAGGCTGATCATCGACGAAGCCCGTCGGCTTGAGGACGAAGGCCGGATCAGGCTGCACGTCGTCGTCGTCATGCCAGACCACTGCCACATGATACTTGAGTTGCTCGGATCAGCAGGCCTCCCGCAAGTCAGGCAACTCCTCAAGGGCCGCTCAAGTCGGATCGCCAATCAGGCGCTCAACCGCACGGGCCCGCTGTGGATGGAAGCCTACTACGAGCACCTCATCCACGACGGCCGCGACGCGCGCGAGCAATGGTGGTACGTCGTGCAGAATCCCGTCCGCGAGGGTCTCGCCGACAAGTGGGAGGAGTACCCTCACATCCACACCGGACGCCACGTGATCTGACCAATCCATGTAAGAGGGGCTTCAGCCCCGACGACGTAGACGTCGGCACGACAACGGAGAACGGCATCGGCACGACAACGAAGCAACGTCGTCGGGGCTGAAGCCCCTCTTACAGGGGTTGGCGATGAGCGAGGAGGGGGAATTGGATGACGGGGAAGGGCGAGTCGCAAGATGACCCCGAACAGCGGCACCCGCCGGGGACATCGCGCAGTTCCTGGAGCGCGGCTATGAGCGTTTCCTGATCTTGCCCGCAATCGCGGTCAGTTCCCCGTCATCGACCCATATTCCCCGGCACTTCGTGCAACTGTCGAGCGACACGCCGGCGAAATGCTTGAACTCAAACTCCTCGAGGATGGCCAGACACACGGGGCATCGCAGGTCCCGGCTGGGGAGAGAACGCTCCCGCTCGGTCCGCCGGAATGCCTGGTCAAGCGCATCCAGGGCGTCGACGTCGCTCCTGGCGATCTCGTTGAGTTCGCCTCGATCAAACCACGCCCCGCCACACTCCGAGCAGCCCTCGACTTTGACGCCGGCAACGGTCTTGTCGACCAGGATCTTCGTGCATCGTGGACAGATGCGCATGTCGGGCACCCCACTGGTGTCACATTCCGTCGCGATACACCATGCAACACTCTTGCCAAGCCATGATTCTCGCGTTGATTCGGCGCCGCGATGTCCTCTTCCTCCTCGCGGGTAGCGTCCTTGACTTCAGGCCCGCCGTTGGGTATAGTTCTTACGCGGAGCCTGACTCTGGTTAGGGCCCGTCTTTTGTACTTTGGGGAAGGAGCGAGGTTGATGAAACTGACCCGCCTGCTGATGGTAGCAGTACTCCTGCTTGCTGGCACTTTTGCCTACGCGCAGGATGCAAAGGACATCGTAATCGCAGGCCAGATCGTGGCCCGCGTGAGGGACAAGGGGGACTTCGACTCCCTCTCTATCCGTGCCGGCAAAGTCGACCACCGCATCAGTGACGTCATCTCTGACGAAGACACCCAGAACCCCAAGCTGCGCCTTGCGACCGACGGTGGGATCCCGACGATCTATGTCGGCGATACCAAGGTCATTGGCGTGCACCCGGGCGATGCGGAGCCGCAGGGGATCACCCAGCGTCAGCTCGCGGCGATGTGGATGAAGAACATCAAGCTCGCGCTGCCGAAGGCCACGCCCGTATCGAGGCTTCCCGCGACGCCGGGCCCCGCGCCCGAGCCGGTGGTGACTGGGAACCCGCTGCCGCGCGTTCCCGATACCGATGAGCCAGAGACGCCGACGCCCGCGCCGGTCGGCCCAAGCACGGCACACGCCGGGCCGACGCCGATTGCATCGACCGATCCGACGGGTGACGCCGTCCCGACGCCCGTCCCCAGCGAGCTGCCCGAACCCGAGGCGACGCCTCGCGGAGCGGCGCTACTGCTGCTCATGGACTCGTTCAACAGCGTTCGCGCCCTGACTGAGGAGGAGTACCTGGCTGGCCGCGATCGACTGGCCGCTAACGTCATCGCGAATCTCGAGCCGTTCATGTCCAGCGCACGCGGCGCGGCCTCGGCCAGCGGCGAGACGCAGCCCCCGCGGCCGATCACGGTGGTCGGTCCGGAGACGCCCGTGACACCGACGCCGGTTGTGCCGACACCAGTCACGCCGACCGCGCCTGAAGTCGAGGACCCACCCACGCCGACCATTCCTAACGTGCCCACCGCGCCGGCGACCACGGGTACCACGGTTGTCGTGCCCGAAAGTCCCGTTGACACGCCCTCGGGCGATCCGTCCTACACGCGCGTTCCGCAGAAGCAGCACATCAAGCGCAAAATGGCGGCCGCACAGGCTCCTTACATGGCGCTGAAGGCCGCGGGCAACCCGCAGGCGACAGCCGTCTACGCGTTGCTGAAAGCGTCGCGCACCGCCCACACCGCGGGCGACTTCGACCTCGCCGAGTCGAAGGTCGACGAGGCGCTTCGCATGATGGGTGTGCCGATTCCTGACTAGGTGAGCAAGCGCGCAATCCACGCAGACCGGATCGGCCGAGCCAATTGGGCTCGGCCGATTTCGTGACTGGAAGGTGCTCCGTGCAAGCCGTGCTGGTGGACCTCGACGAAACGCTCTACGCGCCCGGAGATGCGTTGATCCAGACAGTGGATCGGCGGATCACGGCGTTCATCGCGTGGCGCGTGGGCTTGCCCTGGGATCGTGCAGACCTCATGCGTCGAGATCTGTGGATCGAGTTCGGCACGACGGCGCGAGGACTGAATCGACTGTTTGACATCGACCCGAGGGAGGTCTATCGCTTCGCGGTCGACGCCGTGGACCCGTCACTGCATTTGGTCCTGGACCAGACCGTGGGCGAGGCATTGCGGCGGATATCGGCGCCGCGTTACGTCTTCACCAACGCGTCTCGGGGGTACGCCGAACGGGTCCTGGAGACGCTGGGCATTGCCTCCTGTTTCGACGGCATCTTCTCCATCGAGTCTTGCTTCTATAACCCGAAGCCGACGCCGATCTGCTACCGGCGCATCCTCTCAACGCTCGGCCTCGACGGCGAGCGCGTGGCCTTCCTTGATGACAATCCCAACAACTTCGCGCCGGCTCTGGCGTTGGGGATGACGTGCGTCCAGGTGGGTGAGCGGGGCGGTGCGCCGGAGGGCGTCTCGCGCGTCGCCAGGTTTCAGGATGTCCCCGACGTGCTGTCATCGCTGGGGTTCTGATTCTCGCCCATCAGTTCGTCTGGGGGGATGCGCGGGAACCTCATGTCGCCCATCAGTTGCTCCATCAGCTCCTCCTGTTCCATGCGCTCGCGGATCTCGCGGGATCGCCTCCGCACGCGCCAGTAGGCGAAGGCGAATATCAGCACCATCGCCAGGAAGATGGTGCCCTCGACGACCCATGGTCGGCGGACTTCCGCCGAGCGACGCAGAACCTCATCACGAAAGCTCGTCTCGGCCTCCGACTCCGAGAGCCCGTACGCGCGACGGATGGCGCGGAAGACGTCGTCGGTCTCCCTGTAGTGGAGGATGAACTCGCTCAGCCCTTGTTGCCCGCCGAGGGCGAGCAGGTGATCGACCAACACGAAGCTCTGCGCGTACGCGACGGACCCACCAGCCGGATCG
>CAZKUN010000039.1:15890-27997 GCA_964555935.1 uncultured Armatimonadia bacterium
GCTGGCCGAGCGTGAGGAGTTCGTCCGCCGCACCACGCAGGAGCTCGCGGCGCCCCGCTGGCCCGAGGTCACGGGCGGCGCGCCGGGCCTCCACGGCTCGCGCGCCGCCGCGGCAAGGATCTCAGCGTCTGCGGCCGACCAATCATCGGCGTAGTACTTGGCCCCGCCTTCGTGCAGCCACCTCGGCGCGTTGGGTTCGTGGTCGCCCAGGGCGGCTCCGATGAACAGATGCGCGATCTCGTGGCGCACGACGTCGCGGAATGACGCTTCCGACAGCTCCTTAACGATCACGCGGCCCTGAGACGGCATCGCCAGCCCGCGCACCCAGGTCCCGTGCTTCCCGTTGGCCTCGGCTTCGAGCTGTCTGTGGGATTGGCAGATCGTGATCTCGGCCCGATCGTCGAGTTCGATACCGAGGTCTCTCGATAGGCGCGTGATCAGGGCGTCGGCCTCCTCGATGGCGAGGTGGGCGCGTTCCTCGCTGCCCGGATCGTATCTGGCGAGGCATGCCTCGCCGAGCAGCGTTTCGGTGGCAGTGAGGGCCGGGGCGCAGGAGAGCAGGAGGAGAAGGATGATCGGCAGGGGATGCGTCACTGGTCCGTCCACTCAGGGCAAACGCCGCGGGCGTGGCACCACCGGCAGTGCTTGCCTCTCACCGCCGCATCGGAGGGGGTCTCGTTGATTACTTGCGCGAGCGCGCTGACGCGGTCGACGATCCCCTCAAGCTCTCTCGGGGGCTTGGTGGCGTCGTAGACGCGGCCCGAGCGCAGGGCGTGGAGTTCGACTTCGACGGGGCGATGCTCTCGGTCCTCCGCGACCAATTGCAGGATCCCCGTCCTCAGGTCATCCTGCGACGGGCCCTCCGTCGGCGGACGGCGGGCGGTGGTGAGAATGATGAAGGCGATCGAGTCGTCAGTCCGCTCCTCGCGCCGGTTCGCGTGAGCGTCAAACAGCCAGCCTCCGATCTCCCCGCGAATGGGGACATCGACTTCAGCCACCAACGGCAAGTCCTCAATGCGCGCCGCGTGGTATCGTTCGACAATGCTTGTGCCCGCGTCGCGACATTCGTCCTCTTCGCGGCTGTCGGCGCAGGCCGTGCCGTCGAAGGCGTCGATGAACCGCTCGCGCAGCCGGTCCAGTGGGAATTCGGCAGGCCCGCCCATCCGGTAGCACTCGTCGAGCGCATGCTTCACCGCGGCGTGCAGCGCGCGGGCGGCATCAACGTGCCGGGCCTCGCCCGTGGTGGAGTGCCCCACGCGGTAGAGGCGGTACTTCATCGGGCAGGTGCCATACGCCTCAAGCAATGAGGCGGTCAGGGCTGCGGAGCGGTTCACGGCGATTCGGTTCCTTCGGTGGAGTGACGCGGACGACACTCGAAGCGACTTGCGATTTCCTCGAACTCGGCAACCGCGTCAGCGCTGAGCACGCCCTCCACAGCCGCTGCCTCGAGGACGTAGCCTCGGTCGCCCGCCGTCCAGAAACCAAAGTAGGTCTCGCCATCGTCGTCCATCGTGTAGCCCCGCCAGGTCCTGAGATCCTCGTCATGAGTGGGCTCGACGCGGGGGAGGTCTTCCTCCACGCGCCAGAGGGCGATCGATGCGAGAAACGTGATCATCGGCATGCCGTCGCGGATGTGGTAGGCCCGCAAGGTAAGCGTTGACCGGGCGCCCGGACCATCGCGAGTCAGCCGCAAGGTGCTGCCGCTATCAGGCTGAATGGTCCAGCCCTCGTCGGCGCCGACGGTGAGGGCCCACCCGTCGGACTCGTATCTGGTGTCTCCGGCCTCGGTCAGCACGGTGACCGTGTCGCGGACCACCGCGTCCGTGGACGTTCCGGCCCCGGTGCGGACCTGGGCCGGCGGAGGACTGCTCGGGCACCCAGTGAGGGCGGCAATGCTCAGCGCCGCGACGGGCGCGAGCGTAGACCGAAGTATGCCCGCCACATGGGGATGCCGATTCATGGATCTCTCGATCTCCGATCAGACCTCGATGTCCAACGCCTCCATCGCCTCGCCGACTACGTGGAACGATCCCGTCACGCAGATTACGTCCGCCGGGCCGGCGAGGTCTCTCGCGCGGTCGATGGCCTGACCAACTCCATCCACCGCGATAGCGCGCGTGCACGAATTCGCGGCGACGGCGCGGATCGCCTCCGCGTCAGCGGCGCGCCCGGAGGTGGCGCGCGTGCAGACCACATGCGCCGCGATGGGGAGGAGGGTCTCCGCGAATCCCGCGATGTCCTTGTCCTTGGCCATGCCCACCACGCAGATCAGCCGACCCGCGCGGTCAGCGAGCAACTGCTCGAGGCCCTCGCGCAGCACGCGCGCGGAGATGGCATTGTGCGCGACGTCCAAGACAGTGGTTGGGTGGCCGTCGACGACCTGGAACCGGCCAGGCCACACGACTTCCGCGAGCGCCCGGCGAACCGCGTCGGGACGGATGGGGACGTCGGGCGTCGCGAGCAACTCAGCCAACGCGAGGGCAACGGCTGCGTTCTCGCGCTGGTGATCGCCCTGGAGGGGAAGGCGCAGACCATGGTACGTGGCCCCGGCGTGAATGGTGAAGCGGTCCTGCTCGCCCTCTACCTGAACGCTCGGGAATGTGGCGACGGGCGCGTCCACTGCACTCGCGCGGTCGGCTAGCAGCGCGGCGACGGCCGGCGCTTGTGGAGCGAAGACGCATGGCACGCCAGGCTTCAGGATGCCCGCCTTCTCAGTGGCGATCTCCTCGAGAGTCTCGCCGAGCAGATCGGTGTGATCGAAATCGATGCGGGTGATAGCGCACGCGTCGGGTGACAGAGCGTTCGTGGCATCGAGCCGGCCGCCGAGTCCCGTCTCGATCACGGCCACGTCGACGCTCGCCCGCGCAAAATGCATCAGCGTCAGCGCCAGATGGGCCTCATAGAACGTGATCGGCTGCAGGTCGGGGTCCGTGTTGATCGCCTCGATGGCCGGGCAGAGCTGCTCCGTCAGCCCGGCAAACGCCTCGCGCGGGATGGGCACCCCGTTGACGCGCGTGCGCTCGCGGATGTCGCGCAGGTGAGGCTGGGTGAACAGGCCGACCGTTTGGGAGTGGCGCCGCAGGATCGACGCGAGCATGGCGGCCGTCGAACCCTTGCCCTTCGTGCCCGCGATGTGGGCGATCCGATAGGCGGTTTGAGGCGCGCCAATGGCCGCGAGGAGGCGGCGGACGTTCTCAAGCTGAAAACGATCGTGACCAAAGTAGCTGGCGCCCAGTTTCTCAAAGTCGATGAGCCCTTCGAGGACGGCGAGGGCCTGTTCATAGGTCATCTGCACGATCCCTGGCGAGAAGATCATTGGGCGAGAAGCGAAACTTCGCCGCAGTGATTCCGGCCTCCTGCTGGGGCGGATGGTTAACGCAAGACGGCCACGCCGTGGTTAGGCGTGGCCGTCGGTGTCGGGCATCATGGTTTCGTCTCGTCAGTGATTGTGGCCGTCGTGAGAATCGGCTTCCGCCGCGGCATCCGCTTCGTCCTGCAGTTGCTTCTTGATGGACTCCGGAAGCGGGCGCATCAGGGGGCTGATCGATTCGGCCGCCTGCCACGTGCGGCCGCCGATATTGGTCAAAGTCCGGGCCGCCTCCCGGCGCGAGACCGTCTTGCGCGGATGCAGTTCCTTGATGTTATCGCCGAACGCGAGCGAGATAGTGTCGGATTCAGGTTGGGTCAGATCCGCGAGGACGGCGGCGAGGTACTCATCCGTGACGCGATCCGCATCGTCCAGGAACGACTTGAGGAGGATGCGCAGGCTCGGAAAATCCTCCGGCGGCGCAACTACGTTCTCAGTGCCGAGCGTAACGCCCGCTCGCAGGAGGACCACGTGTTCGCGAGTGATGGCGCGCGCGTACTCATACGAGCCTTGGTCGAAGCCGACTATGTGCCCGGATTCAACCATGCCCTGGATGTAAGGGAAGTAGTTCACGTTCGCCTGGAGGTCCGAGAATGTCGGCGTCACCGACTCAATCTGCTTCTCCGTCAGATGGATCCGGCGGGAGGGCTCATCGCGCCAGATAATGTCGCTCGCGCGGACGAGCCAGACGATGTAGTCGCCACGCTCTATTGCGTCGTCTGGGAGGAAACGGCCGCCCCCTTGCGGGAGGATGCCCAGGCGCGCTAGGCCCTCGACGAGATCCTCATCGGGATCGCCTTCCATGTCGGCGAATTGCGGATCGGCCTCATCTGGGTGGTAGGTCACCGGCAGATCTGGCCCTGCGCCGAGTTTACAGCCTGAGAACCATACTGCGATAAGTGCGACGGCAATCGTGCCTGCAAGGACCATTGGCACGTGCCGCTTGAGGGACGGCATGCAATAATCCCTCCCCTTGCGGTATCTGAGATGAGCTAGATTAGGATTTCACTATAGGGTAACGTTCGGGCGCCTGCGAGATTCCTCCGACTGGCCGATAAAATCTGCAGGCAACGCAACTTGCGCCTATGACGCGGGCCACCGGCCGCCCGACAACTCGCGAAGAAGCTCGTCGTACTCCGCTCGGTCGATCGGGAAGGAAACAGGCTCGCGCTTGTGCGATGACAGGACGATGGCGTTGAGCATCTCGACGGATGTGCGGCCATGGTCGGACGTCACGGCCGGCTCAGTGCCCTGGCGGACGGCGTTCAGGAATCCGGCATACATCGCCGGATGGCCAGTATACTCTAGTTCCGGGGCCTCGAGTGTCTCCCACTCGACCTCGGGCGTGTCCCAGGCAACGTCATGGTTCTTTACGAAGTCGGTGGCTGAGCGCGATGGCTTGCCGAGTTCGACCTCGCCGCCGATGATCAGCGTCCCGTTGTCCCCAATGACTTGCGTGTGCCCTTTGGGGGCGGCGCAGGCGTTTGAGACCTGGAAATGGAGATCGAGGTCGCCCTCGAAACGGAATTGGGCCGTCGCTACGTCTTCGACTTCGATGTCGTGGGCGACGTTCTTGACCGAACCGTAGACCTCCAGGGGCGCGCCGAAGAGGTAGTTCATCGTATGGAGATCATGGACTTTCTGGTTGATGAGAACCCCGCCGCCCTCCTCACCCCACGTTCCGCGCCACGCGCCGGTCCGGTAGTAGGCCATTGTCCTGAGGCCGGGGGAGAGGTGAGCCGCCTGCCAGAGGTCGCCCAGAGCGCCCGATTCGAGCACTGACTTGGCGAGACGCATGTTTGGGGAGGCGGACGATTGGTGGATGATCGCCAGGACCTTGCCCGCGTCGTCAGAGGCGGCGATCATGTCGTCGCACTCGCGGGCGGTCATGGCCATGGGCTTCTCACAGATGATGTGCTTGCCCGCCTGGGCCGCCGCGACGGCCATCGGGTGGTGGAGGTAGTGAGGCGTGCAGACAGCGACCGCCTCGACGTCATCCAGCTTCAGCAGGTCCTCGTAATCGGTGAACCATGGAATCCCGCGTTCCTCGGCAACGGGCTTGGCCACGTCTTCTTTGATGTCGCAGCACGCGACGAGTTCGCAGCCCTCAACAGCGTCGATGGCGCCGCGATGCGAGCCGCCGATGCCGCCTGTACCAATCATGCCAATGCGTAGCGGATCCATGCCTCTGCCTCCTGGGGCCGTCTCGGCGTGGCCGAGATCAGATGAACTGGCAATCGGTTACGATGAAACGCATGCCGGGTTTCAACGGGAAGGAGTCTCTCACCTCGTGGCAGCGGTCGACGAATGGCTGGACCTGCTCCTCGTCGAGCACCAGGAGCAGCACCTCGTTCAGCCCGGGGTAGACCGGGGTGCCCTCATGGACGTTGCGCTCGCCCGCGCCCTGAACATCGGAGAAGCGCGTCCAGCCGGTGATTCCCTGCTCCTCCATGACCTCCCGGACATCCGGCAGCACGCCGGATTCAACCATCGTGTAGACGAGTTTCATTCCTCTTCGCGCTCCTTGGACCTGGTGCTCAAGCTCCCGATCACCCCTGAGATTCGCTCGCCCAGCCTTCCGCTGGCCTCGGTGACATCTGTTGTGATGGTGTAAAACGCGGGCACGATGAGAAGACTGAGCACGGTCGACAGTAGCAGCCCGCCGATCACGACGTGAGCCATCGGGGCGCGGAACTCGGACGCCTCGTTCAGCGCCAGCGCCGTTGGCAGGAGCGCCATGACCGTTGAGATCGTGGTCATGAGGATCGGTCGCATGCGCGTCGGGCCCGCCTCCAACAGGGCCTCACGCGTGCTGGCGCCCCTGGCTTTGAGCGTGTTCGCATAGTCCACCACCAGAATCGCGTTCTTGCCGACGAGACCGATCAGCATGATCACGCCGATGAGGGACGCGATCGAGATGGTGCCCTTCGCGATGGCGAGCGCCAGGAGGCCGCCACCAAAGGCCATCGGCACGGTCAGCATCACGTTCAGCGGCTGGAGGATGTGGCTGTAGAGCGCGGCGGTGACGATGTAGACAAGGGCGATCGCCAGGATGATCGCCGCGCGCATGTAGCCGAACTCCTCCTCCATCCGCTCCTGCTCCCCTGTCCAGTGCACGCGGACGCCGGCGAACTCGCCCGCATCCTCCATCTCCTTCAATACGGCGTCGGCGGCGACGCGGCCTTGGCTCGCCTTAAGTCCCTCGGCAAGGAACGCGGAGATCGTCACGCTACGCTCCCGGTTGTAGCGCTCAATCCGCGATGGCCCGGTCGAGACATAGACATTCGCGACGTCGGATAGGTGCACGATCTGGCCTGTTCCGGAGAGGCCGACAAAGAGGCGCTCGACCTCTGAGAGCCTGTTACGGTCGGCTTCGGCCAACTGCACGCGCAAGTCGAACTCATCGCCCTCCTCGCGGTATTGGCTTGACGTGTCGCCGTCATAGGCCGTTCTCAGGGCCATCGCGATCTGAGCCGCGGTCATCCCGTGGTCCGCGGCTCGAACGCGGTCGATCCGGGCCCGGACCTCTGGTCGGCCCGCTTCTGATGACAGGTCTGCGTACAGCAACTCGGGGATGCCGCGCCAGCGTTTCTTGAGAGTAGCGGCGGCCGTCTGAAGAGCCTCGGCGTTCGGGCTCCGGAGCATGACCTGCATCTGTGGCTCAATGCCCCCGTTGCTGTCTTCTGATCGGGCAATTGTCAGGGAGACCGACGGCAGAACGCCCTCCAGATCATCGCGAAGGTCGAGCGTGAACTCGGCGTCTGACCGGAGCCCCTCCTCGCGCCGCTGGGTCTTGCCCGCTAACATGATCTGGGCGTTGCCGAACTGGCCTCCCGTGCTGCCGGCTCCAAGGAACACGCTCCCCTGGGTGCCGGCGGTGACTTGCACGTCCTCCACCTCCGGATATCGCTCGCTGTCGCTGAGGATCTCCTCGATGGCGGTCAGGTGTTGATCGGTCACTTCGAGTCGCGTCCCGGGAGAACTCTCAAGCATCACGTAGATTCGCCCGGTCGCCTGGCCGGGGAAGAACTCCACCTGCACTCGGCCGGACTTGATGGATGCGAAGGCGACCCCAACGAGCACCGCGTAGCCAAGGATCACAGCGATGTACGGGTGCTTCAGCGTCACCGGCAGCATCTTGCCGTAGACGCGCTCGAGGAAAGTGAATGGGACTTCGACGATCATGAAGATGTAGCGCGACCAATGCCTCTCGCGTCGCTCGGCCCGGTCGGCTGTCTCGCGGGAGAACCACCAGGATGCCAGCATCGGGGTGAGGGTGAATGACATCAGCAGCGAGAACAGCGTGGCGACCGTCACCGTGATGCCGAAGGGGTAGAAGAACCGGCCCATGATGCCGCCCATGAATGCGACGGGCACGAACACGACGACGTCGACCAAGGTGATGGCGACGGCTGCGCCACCGATTTCCGATCGACCGTTCAGCGCGGCCACCGCCGGCGATTCACCCATTCTGAGGTGGCGCTCAATGTTCTCGATGACGACGATCGAGTCGTCAACGAGAATCCCGACCGATAGCGACAGCGCCATCAGCGTCATCACATTGACCGTGAACCCGAAGAAGTAGATCGGCAGGAAAGTCGCGATGATCGATGTCGGGATAGCAAGCACGACGATGATCATCGCGCGGAAGTTTTTCAGGAAGAGGAACGTGACGGCCGCAGCTAGTAGCGCGCCCAGGATCAGCGCTTCTTCCACGTCGCGCACAGCCTCCTGGGTACTCTCCGCGCCATCCATGAAGATGGAGAAGGTGATGTCCTCGGGGAGTTCGCGCCGCATCTCCTCGAGGGCCTCATGAACGCCCGCCGAGACCACTACCGTATTCGCATCGGTCTGTTTGATGACGTTGACCGAGACGGTGGCCTTGCCGTCGAGTCGGCTGATCGTGTCTGGATCGGCGATCGTGTCGCTGACGGTGGCGATCTCATCGAGGTACACGATGCCGCCATACGGCGTGGAAACGCGTAGCTTCCGGATTTCGTCGACGCTTTCGAATTCTCCGAGCGCCCGCACCGCAAAGCTCCGTCCGCCCTCCTTGAGATCGCCGCCGGGCACGTCGAGGTTCTCGGCCGCGACGATCTGGGCCAACTGAGTGACGGAGAGCCCCACCGCCTCGAGACGCTCCGCGTCGGCTTCCACGCGGATCTCGCGCTCCTCGCCGCCGGTCACGTTTACCGATGACACGCCCTGGACCATCCCAAAGCGTGGCTTGATTCTGTCCTCGACGTATGTCAGCAGGTCCTTGGGAGAGCGTTTACCCGTGACGCCCAGCGACACGACGGGGGCCGAGCTGAAGTCGACCTTGTATACGATCGGGTCCTCGACATCATCGGGGAAGACGGCCTTGGCTCGGTCAACCGCGTCACGCACGTCCGCGGCCGCGACATCGAGATCGACCTCGAGGTCGAAGCGGATCATCACCGTGGAGACGTTCTCCTGGCTGGACGCAGAGAGATCGTCCACGCCATTGATGATCGCGACCTCGTCCTCAAGCGGCTTGGTGACGCGCTCCTCGATCTCCTCGGGGCCGGCGCCGGGGTAGATCGTCGATACCGTGACCATGGGGAAATCGACCTGTGGGAAGTATTCCACAGGCATTTTCCGGAGCTGGGTGTAGCCCAGGATCAGCACGCCGCCGATGAACATGATCATCGTGACTCGGCGGCGGACGGCTAGATTGGTGATCCACATTGTGACAAGCGCTCCGGAGAGTGCTGGAATCTATCTCGTGTCGGGCGTGCGGTTGGGGTGGCGGATGACTAGATGCCGCCGGTGCGTTCGATTGGCTCGACGCGCTCTTCGTCGGCGAGGTCGGCCTGCCCGGCGACGACGATCGTATCGCCCGGTTCGATTCCGGACGTCACCTCGACGTGGCCGCGTTCGGATGCGCCGAGTTCGACTTCGCGGATATCGATTCTGTTGTCGACCACGGCGTAGATCTTCCGGACATCGCGGTCCTCTACAACCGCGTCGACCGACACCAGCACGGCGCCGGCGTTCTCGGAGACATCAAGGGCGACGTCGGCGGACATCCCGGGGCGGAGGATCTCGCCACTGTTCTGTATCAGGATGCGCGCGATGAAATTGCGCTGGCCCGGGATTGATGCCGGGTTGATAGCGATCACATTGCCAGTGAACTCCGCGTTGGCCAGACCCTTCACGGTGACCGTTGCTTGCTGGCCCTCATGGACCTGAGCGATTTGGCCTTCGCCGATGACGGCCTCGACGTAGACGGTGGAGATGTCGACGATCATGAAGACGGGGTCTTTGTTGCCTGCCTGCTCCCCGGGGTCGGTGAAGCGCATCGTGACCAGGCCCGTGAGGGGCGAGTAGACGCGGTTCTTGCCGACCATGATGTGCGCGAGGTCCGCGCTTGCCTGGGCTTGGCGGACTCCGGCTTCAGCCGCGTCCACATCGCCCCTGCGCACTTTCACCTGGCCCGTGCCCGCCTTGGCCATGGACACTTGGTCTTCCGCCAGCCTGACTTGGGTGCGAGCCAACTGTACGTCTTCCTTCGAGAGCGTGATCTGGTTTCGCTGCGACTCCGCCTGCTTGAGCTGTTCCTTGGCCTGATCGAGCTGCAACTCCGCCAGGCGGACCTGCTCGGTGGTAGCGCCCTCTTTGGTGAGATCGAGGGCCTCTTCCGCTTGCTTCAGTTGCGCCCGGACGGCCTGGAATGTTGCCAATGCCTCGCCGAATTCAGTGCCCGAGGCGGCGCCTTGCGTGTAGAGACGCTTCTTCACTTCGTACTGAGACTTCGCAAGGTCGTGCTGCGCCTTTATCATCTCGACCTGTGACTCGGCCTGGGCGATCTGTTGCTCGCGGGCGCCACGGCGGACATCCGCGAGGCTCGTTTCCGCCTGCTGGACGCCTATCTCGGCTTGGCGGATGCCGTTGTTGACATTCGTCTCGGTCGCCTCAGCGCCGGTCAGCGCCTTCTGCAACTGCGTCTCGGCTGACTCAAGCTGCTTCTCCGCTTGCTCGACCGTGATGCCGGTGGTGTCGCCGGTGAGATCGACCGTGTCCTTCGCTTGTTCGAGCCGCGCCTTCGCCGCGGCGACCCCCGCGTCCGCCTGTCGCGCGTGGGCATTCAGGATGTCCGTACCCATCGACAGGAGCAGGCAGCCCTTCGTGACTCGGTCGCCGATGTCAGCGTAGACCGCCGTGACGATGCCGCCGCCCTCGGGGATCACGTTGACCTCGCGGACCGCCGCGACAGAACCGGTAGCGCGGATCGTCTCCTTGATGGGGGCCCTGACAGCAGTGGCGACTGAGATCGGCGTCGCGGGCTTCGTGACAACAGCGGCCGCGCCTTCCTCCGCGAGCCCTTCCTCGGGCGCGTCCGCCTTCTTGGCGCAGCCCATGATGCCCGCCGCGCTGACCACGACGGTGAGCGCAATGAGAGCGATGAACGTTGTGCGGGGCCTCATTCTACCGGTGCCTCCTGCAAGTCCAGCATGCCCATCGCCGCGCGAAGCTGGACGATGGCAAGATGTAAATCGAGTTCAGCTAGCGCCCGGTCTGTCTGGGCTCGTGAGACCTCCGCCTGCGCGTCGATCACCTCTCGGCCGAGACCGATGTCCGCATCGTAGCGCAGTCGCGAGATCCTCAACTCCTCGAGCGCGGACCGCTCCTGCACGGCAGCCGCGGCGATGCGCTCGATCTGGTGGTCAACCTGCAAGTAAGCGGTCGCGACTTCCGCCGCGATGACCTCAGCGAATTGCTCCATCCGGAGCCGGGCTTTCTCGAGACTCGCGCGCCCCTCGCGAAGAGCGTTTTTCTTCCGGTCCGCATCCAATATGGACTTTTGGAATACGAGCACGACTGAGTAGGAGAGAGGAGATGAGCCGAAGCCTATGGCTGTCTGGTCCTGCAGGCTGGCCTGAACGGTGACGCTCGGGCGCCGCGACGTGCTGGCGACATTAAGCCCGGCCTCCTGCAGCCGAATACCCATCATTGCGTTGGCCATCTCGGGTCGCTGGTCGATCGCGATGCGTATCGCTTCGCCCAAGTCGCCCTCGGGTCGCTCTGGGAGGTCCGCGACGCTCACGTCGACTGGCGTGGTCTGCGGGAGTCGCAGCACCTGCCTGAGGACGACACGGTGACGCGCGACGGTCGCGCTACGCTCGGCGATGAACTTCTCTTGGCCCGCCACCTGCGAGTCTGCCTGGGCGATGTCGAAGAACGCGATGAGGCCCTCGCGATAGCGCTTTTGCGTCACCCGCTGATGCTCCATCAGGCCGGCGAGCGTCTGATAGTCAACGTCGAGCATCCGCTCTTCGAACGTCAGCCGTAGCAAGGACTCGCGCGCGAGCTTGGCCAGCGCCAGTTTCGTGACGGCTGTGCTTGAGGCGGCCACGTCAACGCCCGCGCGGGCGAAGTCCTGTTGAGAGCGAGTCTGGCCCCAGTCCCAGAGCGGCTTCGTCGCGGTGAGCGTCTCGGTGTGTATGGTGCTGATGAAGAACGTCTCGAAGCCGGGCGGGAGGGTCGGGACAGGCCCCTGATACACAAACACGCCGCTCAGGTCCACTGTGAGTCCGTCGAGCGCGAGCGCCTGCTTCAGCCGGGCGTCGGCCTCCGCAGCCGTCTGGGCGTCGATCTGCAGGCCCAGGCTGTTCTCGATAGCCATGGCGGCAGCCGAGTCCGGGCTGAGGACCAGCGTCTCTGGCTCTTGCGCGCTGCCGTAGCCTGAGACGATGATCGCGCCTGCAACAAAGGCCGG
>CAZKUN010000039.1:28007-30529 GCA_964555935.1 uncultured Armatimonadia bacterium
GTGACAACGTAACCCTCTTCAATTGATCGGACAGCCTCTTCAGACGATCAGCGGTACGTTCACGAGGCGTCCGAGTTCTCCTCCGTGGACTCGCCGGTGAGAGTGCTGAGTTTCTCGGGGAACTCACCAATCTCCTCGGCGATACGCTGCATGTCCTCGATTCGCCAGCCTCGGCGGGGGTGACAATCTGGCCACGGTCGCCAGTCGTCACGCGGCGTGGGAGAAGCTCTCCGATCCTCGGGGCATGACGTTTCGTGGAGTGGCTCTGAGCCTGCATCGCGGCGCGAAACACTCCACGGATAGTAGATATGGTTAGGATAGCGACCATGGTTTGGCACGTCAAGGCGCGTCCAGCACTATGGGCTGATCATCGGGCGTGATCCGGCTGAAGATGGATCGGGCCATCAGGAACTTAACTGCGGCAGGAGCGCACCGGTTGCTCGCCGAAACCGTCCTTGATGATGTAATAGGGGAGGGAGTTCCATGCGAGGATCAGTACTGGCCGGTATTCTAGCTGTCCTGCTGTTGCCACTTGCTGCCGCATTCCCCCAAGACGCAGTCTTCACCGATAGCGTGTGGATCGAATTCGGAGAACCCGAGGCCGGCCAGGGACTCGCGTTCACCAATCCGCCGGAGACGTCGCGGGCCGTCGAGGTTGCGGGGCGCGCCTGCCAGGCCATTGTGCATGAGAATGACCAGCATCGACTCCATTTCCGGGTCGATCCGGGGTTCAACATCGCCGGTCGTGATACCATTTCGGTTGTCGTTGAGTATCTCGACAACGGCCGAGCCGACATGGGGATCAGGTACACCGGCGCGTCCGGGATGCTGCCGTCCGATCCCGTGCGGCGCGGCAGGTCGGACGAGTGGAAAACCGCCCGTTGGCAGCTCACGGATCCCCTGTTCGGGCAGCCGGACGGTGGTGGGATTGAGTTTGCGATCCACGCCTCGGGCTGGTCTGGCACGGCGGATCTGCACGTTGCCTCAGTGCGGGTCACCCATGAAGCTGTCAAGCTGAGCGTCGAGCCCAGGATCTTCGCCGGAGACGGCGCTAGCCATACCCCAGTCGCCGTAGAGGTCTACCAGGCCAATGGCGTTGCGGCACCTGATGGGACGGAAGTGGCGGTCTCGTGCAACGATGCAGTCGTTCCGCAGACGGTCGTTACTCAGAACGGCCGCGCTGAGCTCAATTTGACCCATGGCACGGAGACCGCCACGTTGCGCGTGACAGCACAGTATGGCGATGCGTCCGACACGGCTCTCATCTACCAAGTGGCGGGCGAAGGGGAGTTGGTGGAGTTCACGCAGGCGCTCGATCCCGCCTACATCCGAGAGAACCTGGTGTACGCGGGGCGGGAGGCCGAGTCGATTACCGTCGTGCAAGATGTGGACCCCAACGATCCCGATGTCGTTGAGGTCCGCCTCACCTTCCCCGAGGGGCTTGAGAAGAACCGAGCGCTTCTAGTCATGGATGAGCCACCCTTGCCGGGGAAACCCAACACGCTCCGGATGGAACTCGGGAGCGACGGGACGCTCTTTGAGCTGAATGTGCTCATGGGAGACGCTGGGGACGAGGCGTTCCTGTATCAGGCCTTCTCCGACCGCGGCGGGCTCGATGGCGAGCACTCGGCCGCGATGGATGTCGACCGAATCGGCTACCGCGAGGGCGGCGATAGTCTGATCGACCTGCCGGTCAATTGGGCCATGCTCAGCCTGCATTTCGTGCCAGGTACCACCGAGGGCGTGCTCTACATCCGGAAGGTGGAGGCCGACTGCATCGGGACGATAGCGTCCGCCGCGAATGCCACCGGGCCGGTCACGGCGTACCGTACGGAGCCGGTCATCATCGAGGGCGTGGCCCCGATTGGGTCGGATCAGGGGGAGTATTGCCGACAGATATCTGCCCTACAGAGCGCACTTGAGGCGATCGGGTGCGCGGCGGACTACGATGACCTCATGGTCGCCTCGGGGGCTGCGTTCAGCATTGCGTGGCGCCCGGGGGCTTACGTGTACCACGTCTGCGAGGCGTGCCCGGACGATGTGGTCGTGGCGGGGGCGTTGGCAACGGGCGCCTCGGCTGAGCGGATCGAATGCCAGAACGCCGACGTCATGTGGGATCTGCTCCGGGCCAGCATCGACGATGGCCGGCCGGCACTTGTGCCCTACGCCCTGGGCGCCCGAGTCGTCTACGGGTACGACCCTGACGAGCGACTTCTCTACCAGCAGGCGAACGTGACGCCGCAGGATCGGCCGCAGACGGTGGCGCTGTCCCGCGTCTTCGCTTCAGGACGGCCAGCGGACCCGCAGTCCGTCGTCGTTCTTCGGTACGACGAGGATGGCGAAGTGCCAGACCTCGATTGGGTGGGGATCTTGGAACGGGCCGTTGGCTACGCGGATTGGCCGGTCGACGAGCCGGTGGAGGGCGATCTGGCCTTCGGCATCGCGGCCTATGAGACGTGGGCGGAAACGATCCGCGCCGGCCAGGGAGAGTCGACCGTCAAACTTGCCGTCGACCTGACATT
>CAZKUN010000039.1:30539-50615 GCA_964555935.1 uncultured Armatimonadia bacterium
GCCGGTCGGCGGCCCGCCTCCTGGCCCGCGATGCAGCGCTCTCGGACCACTTCGCCGATGCCGCCGAATGCTACCATGCCGCCGCAGACCTGCTCGAGGCTATCGGGCCAACCTGGGCGGTCGGCGGTTGGACCGGCGAGGAACTGCGGGCGAGCTTCGCCGACCCGGCCGTGCGGGCGAGCGTTGCCGATCTCATTGCCCTGGCGGGCGAGCAGGAAGCCGCAGCGGTCGACTCGCTGCGATTGGCGCTGGCTGAGCTAGCGCCGTAGGGTGTCGCCGGCTTGGCTGCGCGCATCGTCCATCAGTTGGCGGATTGCTGCTGTCTGATCATCGCTGAGGGGGCATTGATTCTTGGCCGTCGCGGCGAGGTCCATGGCCTTGGCGCGCGCGCTGTCGATCATGTCGGTCGGGCTATCGCGCCACGCAACGGGCACGCGGAAGTCCATGAACTGGGGCATCCACAGCTCTTCGCGGAAGTGCCGGAACGTGTGCTCCGTCTCCATGAATCGGGCGCCGCCCGGCACCGTGGCCAGGATCGTCTCTTCGTCGATCCGCTCGTCGCTGATCTCCACCTCGCGCAGCATGTGGGCGAACGTGTCCGCCATCTCCAGGTCAAGGACGAGTTGGACAAGGCTCCCGACATCGCTGCACGCCAGGCTGCCGCAGCCGACGCTGCGCGCGCCGGACATGATGTCGATCGCCGTCCCCATGCCCTTCTCAAGCAGCGTCTGTGGGCCGACTGTCTGGCCACTGGCGTTGAAACCCCAGATCCTGGGCCACCCACCGAAGAAATGACACTGCATCTCCGCTGCCGCCGTCCGCTGAAGCATGACATCGGGGCCCGCCTGCCTGTGGGCCATCGCCCTCATGTCCATCACCAACGCGTTGGTCTGGATGCTGGTTGTGATGTCATCCACCGCGAGCGTGATGGCGCTGAGCGCCAGGGATTCCGCAGTGGTTTGAGCGGCTTGCCCGGCGACCGTAACGGGAGTCGCCGCGCCCGCCACGGGCATCGCCGCCGCGCTGAGTGGCCGCCCCAGCAAGCGACGAGCGTCCATGGCTATCTCGACGTTCTCGCGAGTGATCATAAACGGCGAGTTGACCCACATCCGCGTGGCAAATGGCGCGTTTTTCTTCGCCGCTTCGGGCGAGCCTTGTGCTGTGTTGTAGGCCTCGATGAAGTAAGGCAGCATCTCCGCCGAATACACGGACACGCAGCCCGGTCGCTTGCTGTTCAGCAGGATCGTCGCATAGGCGTGGAAATCCGAGCACCCGGTCGGCGCGTCAGTGGGGATGAACGTCGGGTGGGCTCGACTCGGAATCTCGAGCGCGTCGACGACATGTGACCATTGCTCGAGATCCGCTGTCGTCGCGGGGCGCAATTCGTTGGTTTCCACGTCACACGCAATGAGCGCCTGCCCATGCGTGTAGACGCTGATGTCGTTGCCGGGCCACGGGGGCTCCGTGTTGGTCGCCAGCCACGCCTCCTTCTCCGCCGCGATACGGTCGAGCACTCTGTCGCGCACGGCCTGCGGGAAGCGGACACTCTCGCCGTCGATCTCGCACCCGTAGTCGGCGAGGTAGTCGAACAGCTCATCCGTGCCCTGAATCCGCATGGGCAGCTCCGCCCAGAGCCGAAGCGCGGCCGCGGCGACCATGTCGGTCTCGTCGGGTGAGAACGCGCGGACCTGCAGGCGGGTCTGGAGTCGCATGGGTGCCTCCCGGGTGGCGGCGAAGTATCGAGCGCGAGATTGTGCGAGGGATGGCTTGGTACCTTCCCTGCCGGGGAGAGGTGGGTTGTCGTTGCTCCGAGAAATGGACTGGTTGAGCTGGCACTTGCGGGCAGGGCCTGCGTGACCGGCTTCACCATTCGGAGGATCGACGCTCACCCATGACTTCAGACTGTGGATGTGATTGTTCCGCGGCAACGTGCATGCCCGACATGCGCCTGGCCGCCATCAACGATCGGACGGCCGGCGCGTGCGTCCTCGTGCCGGGAGAAGGCAACCGCAAGGTGTCGGTAACCGTTGTCGCGGAGAACGCGGTGGCCGGCTTGCGGTTTGATCCCGCCGCCGGGACGCACAAAGGCATTCAACTCCTCGTCGACGCGGACGTGAACCAGGTGCAGCTCCTCGACGAGGATGGCGAGGTCACCGCGACCGTTCTGCCGCCGGGCGAGGTGCGGCTCTCAGCAGAGATCGTCGGCACGAGCGTCACCGGCTACATGAATGGCGAGCTTATTGGGACAAAGGTCGCGGAGAAACCCGACGCGCTCAACACGTATCTCGCATGTAGCGGGCGAGGGAGCGCGGTGTGGACTTCTATCTGCACGGAGCCGATTTCCGAGTAATCGCCGCACATTCGAGGTGTCACGATGCCCAAAGCCAGGAAGATCCGGGCCGGAGTCGCGCGCGTCAACATCACGCCTGCGGTGGGGGTCGAGTTAGTCGGGTTCGCCGGCCGGGGCCCGTCGATCGGCGTTGGCGATGAGTTGTATGCTACCGCGCTGGTGGTCGATGACGGTCGCGAGACAGCCGCCATCTTCCACCTCGATCTGATCGGCATCGACGCCACGTGGACGCAGATGGCCGCCGAACTGATTGGCAAGAGGGGCCGGCTGCCGGCGGAGAACGTGGTGCTGTGCTCCACCCACACACACTACGGACCGACGGTCCGCGCGTATGATGATGACCCCAATGTGAGCCCCGAGGCCGCGTTTATGGCGGAGCTGAAGTTCAAGCTCGCCGGCGCGGTCCAGGAGGCCCGTTCGAGAATGGGGCCCGTGGTTGCGAGCGTGGGGCGCGGCACGTCTGATATCGGCATCAATCGGCGCGAGATGCTCGACGATGGCACCGTGATCCTGGGCCGCAATCCTCAGGGCACGATCGACCGCGAGGTCATCGTGGTGCGGCTGAATCGCCCGAGCGGCGAGCCGCTGGCGTGCCTGCTGAACTTCGCGACCCATCCCGTCAGCCAGACAGGTCATGGGCGGCTGATTTCAGCCGATTTCCCGGGCTATGCGCGCGAGACGATCGAGGCGGTCACGGGCACCACGTGCATGTTCATCCAAGGCGCGTCGGGGAATATCAACTCGGATATCATGGAGCACTCTCTCGACACGCCCAAGACGCTGGGCAAGCGTCTCGGCGGCGCGGCGATCTCGGCGTATGAGACGGCTGAGCCCGTCGCGCTCGGCCCCATCGGCGTCGCGTGTAAGGAAGCGAAACTCCCCGCCAAGAACTACGACACGCTTGAGGATGCCCAGAGCGCAGTAGCCGAGCATCAGGCAGCGTGCGACGAAGCTGTCGCGGGGAAGGGCAACAAGGGCCGGATCTGGTGGGCTGAGCACCAGCTCAACAAGGCCAAGGCGTGCCTTGAGAGCTTCGAATCCGGCAAACCCCTGCCGCCGGTTGTCGCGCCCATCTGGGGCGTGGTCATGGGAGATGTTGGGCTGGCGACAGGGCCAGGCGAGATCTTCTGCCAGATCGGCATGGCCGTGAAGGACGCGGGCGCAGTCGCCCACACAATGTACGCGAGCTGCACGAACGGCTCTATTGGGTACGTGCCGATGCCGGAGGCGTATCCTGATGGCGGGTATGAGGTCGATCGCGCATCGAGGGTCGGCCCTGGCGCGGCTACCATCGTGACCGACACCGCTATCGCAATGCTGAAGCGGGCCAAGTCGCGCGCGCGGAGGAAGTAGCGGCATGGCTTGGGCGCTACTGTGCATGGTGTCGGGCTGTGTGAGTGCTGCGGGTATTGGCGACTTCCGTGCCGACTACGGCCTGGACGCGGCCCGCGATGTGCGTCAGGCTTTGGCTCTGCAACCGGACGAAGTGCTGCTGTGCGACCTATCCGTCGACCTTGATGAGCAGATCCCCCAACTCGCCGCGCAGGGCCTGCTGAACCGCGATGAGCCGACCGTGTGGATCGACCAGACGCCCGTCGGCTGGGGCCATGGCGAGGCCACGTGGCAGACGTACTACCCCGAGACGCACGGGTTAGAGTTCACCCGGATCGAGTCTCTGCCTGAGTTCCTCAAACGCGTCATGCCCGCCGTCAACGGGCTGGTCCTCTACGATCAGTCGGGCGTGACAGACCAGACCACCCTCGCGCTGAATCTGGCCAACCTGAACGCGTGCCTGCCCGTTAGCAGGCGCGTCTACGCCCGCTATCGGGACGCCTTCGGTGACGCGCCGGTGATCGCGGAGGCGCCGCGCGACGCATTCAGTCGCCGCGAGATCTACGAGTGGCTGATAGCGGAGGCCCTGCCGCTGACGGATCTCTCGGCCGTCTTCTCCGTGCGAGTGCTGGCCGGCGCCCACCCGCATGGATCCAATCAGTCTCTGGACTACGCGTTCTATCGGCGATGCCTCATCTTCGCCTTGGCGGATTCAGATGACATCTCCCAGGAAGGCGCGGAGCTGGCTGACGCGATCCTGAGCCGGCTCGACCGCCCGGCGCATGTTTTTGGCTGGGGAGATGGCGAGTTCCATTTCTGCAAGCGGCTGTCGCTGAGGGGACACACCTGGTGCGCGTCCGTCGCCGCGCCGAATCTCTCGTTTCATGCTTCGGTCCCGCCGCTTCGGCCGCCGCCATACACGCAAGACACGACCCCGTCGGTCGCCACCCCGGAGAAGAAAGTCTATCTCGCGTTCGTCTCAAACGAGGGCGACACGACGACGGCTCTGACGCAGCTTTACTACCGTGGCTGGGACCAGCCCGCGCGCGGGAAAGTGCCGTTGAGTTGGGCGACGAATCCTGCCTATGTGGAGCTGTTCCCGGCGTCGGTGGAGTGCTACTTCCGCACGAAGACGGAGCTTGATTACTTCGTCTGCGCGCCGAGCGGGCCGGGCTACTTCTACCCCCAATACATGCCGCTGCCTTACTTGCGCGATGTCTTGGCTGAAACCGCTCGGTTGTTCGAGGAGGGTATCAACCTCACCGAGCTTGAGCTGTGGCAGGGAGAGTCCCGGACGTCTCTCGAAGCGTATGCCGACATGCTTCCCGGCCTGCGCGGGCTTACGCTCGAACATGACATATTGCCGAACATGCGCGTCGGCTCGCGGTCCGTGCCGATCCTGGGGCATGGCGAGAAGCAGCAGTACTGGATCACTCGTGATGAATTCGCGGAGCGCAGTGAGGTGAACGTCGAGGGCGTCATCGAGTACCTGGACGGGCTCTATGATCCCGATCAACTCCCGATGTTCCTGCCGTTCTATGGCTTCAACGAGAGCATCCCCAACGGCATTCTCGAACTGAGCCGAGCTCTCGACCCGGAGAAGTACGAGATCGTTGATCTGGGAACGTTGATGCACCTGGCCTCGCAGGTTGAGCCCGCCGACCCTCCTCCCGCGCGCCCGGTAAACCAGCGCTGGACGCCTGAACTGGTTAGGGAACTCGCAGCCTGGTCTGATGTGATGAACGGAGCGATTGTATCAGTCACCGATGACGGCCTCCGGATTGAGATCGGGGAGGGGACGACCTGGGCCATTGCCGCGATCCCGGACCTGCTCATCCCGGCCGACGCGGTGAAGCTCCAGGTCGGCGTCGCGGAGCTTCGATCAGACACCGGCGGGTGGATCATCAAGTGTTACGGCGACTTCGCCGGTCTCGGACACTTCGCCACGTGGCTGCCGGTAGGCTTCCAGACGACGGAGCCGACGGCGTCGGTGCAGCTCACTGAGCAGGTGCTGGACGCCCGGATCTCGCCCATGCGGCAGTTCCAGGTCGGCCTCGTCGGCGAGCCCGGCGATTACGTGGTATTCGACTCAATCGACTTCTGCCCCTAGCACCCTAGCACCGCAGGCGTGTGGCGAAGCCCCGAATCCCCCCAACAGGCCCCCTGTCGCTAGCGTGACATTCATCTCACGCTAGCGAACCGCGCAACTTTCTTGCATAGAAGATCGTTGTCTAGGGTAAGGTACAGATAGTTGAACACACTACTACACCGCAGCTACTGACACAGCCAACATCGCGCCGAGGCTGGACAGTCCGAGGGAGGGCCGCAATCTACACCGGCATCGCCGGAAGGAGCGAAGGGGAATGGCCAGGAGCGTGGAGAGTAAGCAGTTGCTCTATGCCAACACAAGTGCCCACACTTCGCTGGAGACATCGGTAGCTGGAATCGGCGTCGTCATCAAGGCGCCCCGACGCCACACGCTGCGCAAGCAGTCCGATACGAAGCCCACGTCCGACCGCGTCGTAGCGTCCTATGAGGCCATCAGCGCCGCGCTGCGGGAAGCCCGGGACATGGGGGCGAGAGTTGTTGTCGTCCGCACGGACTGCGAACCCATCATCTGGCAGTTGGAGAAGCAAGCCCCCGTCAGCCCCGGCCAATTGGGGCGTCACCTCGAGACCCGCAGCCTGCTGAACCAGTTCCACAAGGCTGAGGTCTCGCACATCAACCCCGACGAGAACCGCGCCGCACACGACCTCGCCCTGCGCGCCTGGGAACACGGGTGCAAACTCAAGGGTGAAGTCGAAAGCCAGTTGCAGTTGCCATTGCCAGGAGCCTGAGGCCGTAGGTGGGCGTTCACGCCACATAATCACCGGAGCGCTCGGCGGGGGTGCCGAGCGTTCGTCGTGTTCTGGGGGAACGGAATCGGCGCTCGAGACGTCGAATACATGATGGACCTGGGGGAAATGGGCGCACGAGGGGTTGACGGACGGCGTGTCATGGAGTATCCAAAGACCCCTGCCCGACGTAACGAATGACGAGCACGGATGCTAACACGGTACGGGTGACGGTTTAGACCAATGGAACGACACGTTCGCTTTACAAACCAGGGGCAGACGCTGCTCGGCGTCCTGTTCACTCCCGAAGAGCACCTCCAGCGCGACACGGGGCTGGTCTTCCTGCACGGCTGGGCCGGCTATCGCATTGGCCCGCACCAGATGTTCACGAAGATGGCGCGCCGGGCGCGCGCTTTGGGCTTTCCTTGCCTCTGCTTCGACTTCCGCGGCCGTGGCGACTCCGAGGGCGATGCTGAAGATGCCTCGCTTTCGACGATGATCACCGACACGCAGGCCGCATCGCGGACCTTGTGCGAGCAGGCGGGCGTGAAGCGGCTAGTGCTCGTGGGCGTGTGTTCGGGGGGAGAGGTGGCGCTTGGCGCGGGAGCGACCATTGCCGAAGTCGATTCGATGGTTCTGTGGTCGGTGCCGATGGTCGCGGCGGACCGCTCGCACTCCGATCGCGCGAAGCGGACAGCGATCATCTGGACGTACATTCAGAAGTTCTTCCGGCGCGAGACGTGGGCGAAGCTGTTCGCCGGGGCGCTGAACTTCTCGATGATCAAGAAGGCGCTGGTCCGAGGTGGCAAGGGCGAGGGCGAGGAGAGCACGGTTGAGGACAAGGAAATCGACTGGCACCGGCGGTTCATCGAGTTCCGAGGCGAGATGCTGTACATCTATGGCAGCAACGATCCCACGACGCCCGACTGTATCGCCCACTACGAGCGGCTGAGCAGGAACGCCGGCCGGACGTTCACCCACGAGATCGTCGAGGGCGCGAACCACTCATTCTACGCGTTGACCTGGGAGGAAGAGGTGCTCGGCGCCTCGCTGGCGTGGCTCGACGAGCAGTACCCCATCCCGCCCGAGCCCGAGGCCCACACCGGCCCGATCCCGTTGCCGGCATAGGCCGTGGGCACGTCCGCAGGCAAGAATGCCTGCGCCACGTGACGGCGGGTCCGGACACGCGCGTCCATCTCGGCACATCCACTTGGCGCGGCGGCGGGCCGTGTGATAGACTGCCCCCATGAGGCGTTCGGAGCCTGATCCCCCTACTGTGGCGGAGCTACTCGCGTCCGAGACACGCGTCCGGTCCGTGCCGGAGGCGGATGGGCCTTTGCACGTGCTGATGGCCTCGCCGTCGGCGTATGCTGTCGCGATGGGCGGGCTTAGCTTCCAGGCTGTGTGGGAGAGCTTCCTCGCCACTGGCATGGTGGACTGCGACCGCGCATTCTGTGCCCTCCCCGACGGAGCGGCCGTGGTGCCGGAACGCAGGTTCGGCTCCTACGATCTGATCGGGTTCTCTTTGCCGTGTGAGCTGGTGTGGCTCAACGTGCCGGCCATGCTCAGGGGAGGCGGGCTGTGAGTCTGGGCGCGCGAGCGTTCGGATGATGATCCGGTCGTGATCGTCGGAGGGGCATCGATCACGATGAACCCCGTTCCCTTGAGCGAGATGGTTGATGTCTTCGTCATCGGCGAATTCGAGCCAATTGCCGACCGCGTGGTGGATGCGCTGGCTGAGGCGGACGGGCGCGGGGCGCGGCTAGCGGCCCTGGCCGCGATTCCGGGCCTGTACGTGCCGTCGGTTGAGCCGGGCGGCCCAGTCGAGCGCCTGCGCTGGGACGGAGTCGTCGATTCGCCGCGCTCATCGCTGGTCGTGTCCGAGCACTCGGCGTTCCCGGGACGGTTCCTTATCGAGGCGGGGCGCGGATGCCCGATGGGCTGCGATTTCTGTCTGGCCGGCGAGATCTATGGCGCCGTGCGTTTCGCGGCGCCCGAGACCTTGCTTGAGACGGCGCGGGCAGGGATGGCCGTCACGCGGCGGATTGGGCTCATCGGCTCGGCGCTATCAGGTTTTCCACGGGTTGATGAGTTGGTTGCGGAACTGGTGGATGCCGGCGCCAACGTGTCCTTATCATCGCTACGAGCCGACAAGCTGACGCCGCTGCTGCTGGAATCGCTAGCGCGCGGCGGGCAGAGAACCGTGACGATCGCTCCTGAAGCTGCCCGCGAGCCGTTGCGCCGGTCAGTGGGGAAGAGCATCTCCGACGAGTCGCTCGCGCAGGCTATCGCCGCCGCCGGCGACGCCGGAGTTCGTGAGGTCAGACTGTATTTCATGACTCACCTTCCGGGCGAGACGGAGGAGGATGCGCTGGCCATCGCCGACGTGGTCGAGCATTGGACGCGTGAACATCCGAAACTGAGGTTTGCCGTGACGGTCTCGCCATTCGTTCCGAAGCCGTGGACGCGCCTCGCAGGGGCGACCTTCGCCGCGAGAATCGACGTGCGCAAGCGGCTCGAGAGCGTTGCGGGCGAATTGCGGAGGCGGACGCGAGTCACGGTGCGATCCGGCTCGGCGAGGTGGTCATCGGCCCAGGCTGCTTTGGCGCGCGGTGACGAACGAATTGGCCGGGCCATCGCCCAGGCCTCGGAGGATGGCGGCGATTACTCGGCACTGAAGCGGGCCCTGAAGGCAGAGGGCATCAACATGGACGCGCCCCAACAGGCGCCAACCGAAGCACCGTGGGTGAGAGCCCTCGGAGAACTGACGTGAGGACGTGACTGATGAAGCTTGGTATCTTTGGCCTGCCGCTGTGTGGGAAGACGACCGTCTTCCGCATTTTGGCGCGCCGGAACGACTTGGCAGACGCGCGCGGCGAAGCGCAGCAGGCCGTGGTGAAGCTGCCCGATGAGCGGCTGCAGCCCCTTGTGGACATCTACCAGCCGGCGAAGGTCTCCCCGGCTGAGATCACATTTGTCGACACGGTGTCGATTCAGAAGGGCGGCAGCGGACGCTCGGAGAGCTACTCGGAGATGCTGAAAGACGCCGACGCCTGGGCGCTCGTGGTGCGGTGTTTCGACCTGATGGGCGATGATCCAGCGCAGGCGGCGATTGGCGACCTCGAGTCGTTGACGCTGGAGATGGCGTTGACAGACCTCGCGATCATCGAGCGCCGACTCGAGCGCCTAGTGAAGGAGCTGCGACTAGGTGGCAAGGAAGCCGTTGCGGAGAATGAGGTCCTGACGCGGTGCGCGAGGCACCTGGAAGCCGGTGGCCTCCTTCGGCAACTGGGGTTAGAGGGAGACGATGAGAAGGCGATTCGCGGGTACTCGCTTCTGACGATGAAGCCGATGCTTGTCGTGGCGAACGTCGGTGATGATCTGGCAGGGCAGGCCCCGCTTGAGGACGGGCAGGCTTTGGCCGCGTTTCGGGTCACGTGTGAGGAGATGGGCTTCGAGTCGGTGGCGTTCTGCGCCGAGCTGGAGTCGGAGATTCAGGAACTCGACCCCGAGGAGCAGGCGGAATTCCTCGCCGACTATGGCATCGAGAACCCGGCGCGGGAGAGCTTCATCCGCAAGTGTTTCGATCTGCTCGGCCTGGTGACGTTCTTCACCGGTGGACCGACGGAGGTCCACGCGTGGACGATACCCGCCGGTTCCACCGCGGTTGAGGCCGCAGGGAAGATCCACACGGACCTGGCGCGGGGATTCATCCGAGCCGAGGTGATTGCGCTGGACGACTTGGTTGATGCGGGCTCGGAGGCGGAATGTCGCGCCAGAGGAACCTCACGACTTGAGGGGAAGACATACGAGGTGAAAGAAGCCGACGTCGTGCTGGTGCGATTCAGCGTGTGATGTCGCGATCTGCGCAACGCATTTTGATCGGATCTCGTAGAAGGAGTTGGGAAGATGGCTCGCATGACATCAAGAGAACGCGTGCAGACGGCTATGCGTCGTGAAGTGCCCGATCGGGTGCCCAAGACCGCGGGCTTCACGCCCGACGTGCAACGGCGCTTCGAGGAAGCGACCGGCTGCACGAACTCCGCGACGTACTTCGACTTTGAGAATCGCGGCGTGGGGTTCAGGCCGGCGGCCGAGACGACCGATTTCACGCGGTTTTACCCGGAAGGACTGCCTGAAGGCACGAACATCAACGAGTATGGGTCCGCCCACGTGCCGGGCGACTTCTACCACTTCTGGCGGCTGCAGTTCCCGCTGGTCAACGCCAAGAGCCTCGACGAGATCAAGGCCTTCCCGTGGCCGGACTACACGCCGGAGTGTCGCCACGAGCACCTTGAGGACGCCGTCGCCGAATTGCACTCGAAAAACTTCTACGTCCAGGGGGGCGTTGGTCACATATACGAGAACGCCTGGCAGATCGTCAGCATGGAGCGCCTCCTGATGTCGTTCGTGGACAACCCCGACGAGGCGACATTCATCCTCGACAGGATCGCCGAGGATCGGGCGTGCATGGCGCGGCGTTACGCTGAGGCGGGATGTGATGGACTGGGGACGGGCGACGACGTCGCGATGCAAGACCGGATGATGATGAGCCCGGACACGTGGCGCAAGTGGCTCAAACCGCGCTGGGAGTACGTGTACAGCGAGGCGAAGAAGATCAAGCCCGACATCCAGATCATGTACCACAGCGACGGCGACATTGCGCCCATCATCCCGGACCTGATCGAGATCGGGCTCGATGTTCTGAATCCCGTTCAACCCGAGTGCGTCGATCCGGAAGCGCTGAAGCGCGAATACGGCAATGACCTGGCGTTCTGGGGTTGCATCGGCACGCAGACGACGATGCCGTTCGGCTCGGTGAGCGATGTTCGCAAGGCAGTGAAGTGGACCATCGACACGGTCGGCGCCGGCGGCGGACTGCTCGTCGCGCCGACACACGTGCTGGAGCCGGATGTCCCCTGGGCGAACATCCAGGCGATGTTCGACGCCGTGGACGAGTATGGCTCTTACGAATAGCTCACGCATGGGAGCATTGATGATGAGGAAAAAACAGATCGTCCGGATGCTGTTGTCGTTGACGGTTCTGGTCGTGCTGGCCGTGGCGCCCGGTTGCATGAAGGCCGAGCAACACCTCTACGTTCAGCCTGACGGTGGCGCGGACCTGGGATTTGGGCTGCGCATGCCGCCGCCGCTGGGCCCGATGCTAAGTGGGATGATGCAAGGGCAGATGCCTGAGGCCGAGGACATGCCCCCGGGCGCGGACATCAAGGTCACGCAGGAGGGGCTTGATACGGTGGTGGCTATTCGCCTGCCCGGCGATGCTATTCCCAAGCATGATGAGATCTTCGGCATACAGCGCGACACGCGCCTGCTGTCGAGCACGTATCGGATTGACCTGGATCCCAACAAGCTCCGCGAGATGGGGGAGGCGCTGAAGCTCAGCGCCGAGGCCCCGACCGAGCCGAATGCCGCGCGCTTCATCCAGTTTGGCGGCGGGATCCCCGATCTCGGCGACATGGGCGGCATGATGGAGGGGCTGGGCGACCTGTTAGGCGGCGTGCTTGGGGGCGGCGAGGGCATGCCGTCCATCCCGGGCATGGACATGACTGAGATGCTCGCGCAAGTGGAGATGGCGATCTTCGTGCACATGCCGGGGCGGTTGATTGAGACCAACGGCGAGCAGGTCGATGAGAGCACGGCGAAGTGGGCGCTGGACCTCAAGGCGCTGTCGGCCGGCGACGAGTTGCCTTCGGTGGAGGCATCTTCAGAGGGCGCGATTCCATCGATCATGCTGGATCTGTCTACGCGACTGAACGAGCACCACGGGCTCGATGTGTCGCCCGAGGCGCTGGGCGACATCGTCATGCGCGGGCTCCTGCCGAACCCAGAGGTGGAAGCGGGCGATCAAGGCAAGACGCCGGTGGACACGCACCTGATCGGAGAACTGGTCACGGTGGCGGTGGGGCTGGATGAGGCGGTCGGTTCGGAGAGTACGCCGGACGTGATGGCGGCGCTGGGCTTGCTGACCGACGACCCGGGCCTTTCCAGCGCGACGAAGGCGGCAAAGCGCATTCCTATACTCAAAGACCGCGACTTGACGAACCTGGCTGTGGAAGACATAGCGGGACTGCTGACCGGGGAGTAGTCGACGCACCGCGGAAAGAGGCTAACCGTGCGACTAGCACAGTTATTTTCAGCAATGAACGGGGGTGGCAACGCGGACCCGACGGTGCCCATCCGTTTCGTGGCGCACCTGCCGAACTTCGCGAAGCTGTACTCGCGCCTGTGGAAAGACAAGCGCGTGCCGCTGTTTCCTAAGGCGCTGATCGTGGCGGCGGCGGCGTATGTCATTTCGCCATGGGATCTCATCCCAATGATCCCGTTCATCGATGCAATCGACGACATCGCGGTTTTCGTTCTCGCGCTGAGGGCGTTCATCCCGCTCTGTCCGAAGAATGTCGTGGCGGAACACGTGCAACTGATTGACGAAGGGAAGTAGAGACGCGCGCGGTAAGCAATATGGCAGCCGAAGAGGCCCAACAGTCCTCGCTTCCGATGGTCGCAGTCCGGGATTTCGACTTCTCCCGTGACATCGAATCCGTGCTGCGATTCCAGGTGGAGATCTACGAACGCAACTTCCCCGGCTTCATCGTGACTGAGGTGTTCTTACGCGACTACCGTCGACAGCTCCGCCGCGCGGGGCGACAGTGGACGGAGGCGCTGTACGTCGCGTGCGATGGCCGGCAGACGCGCGGGTTCCTCTGGGTCGGGTTGGTCTCGACAATGGTCAACCCATGCGTGGGCTACATCAAGAACCTCTACATCGACCCCGGGCTCCGCGGTCAAGGGTGGGGGAGGGAGCTGCTGAGGATCGCCGAGGATTGGGCCGAGGAGCGCGGCGCAAGCGAGATCGAGCTGGACGCGAGCGTGTGCAACGAGGACGCTGTGAAGCTGTATGAGACCGGGGGATATGAGATCCGCAGGCTTCGAATGGGGCGGCGCTTGAAGCCCTGAGGAAGTTGATGCGGGTGGGAGGTCATCCCTCGCCTGCGGGGAATCTGACTCGTATTAAGAAGACATGCCCAGCAAATCCCCAAGGAGGGCCTGACTTGAAAAAAGGCATGTGCTACGGCTCGCTCCCGCCGAAGCTCTCCCCCAAGGAGAAGCTTCAGCTCGCGAAGGATGCCGGCCTCGACGGGGTCGAGATACCGACCTTCGAGACTCAGGAGCAGACCGAACAGATCGCCGAGCTGGCCGCTGAGTCCGGAATTGAGATCCACAGCGTCATGGGCGGCAGCCACTGGCAGCTTCCGCTTTCCAGCACTAATGAGGAAATCCGCGTGAAGGGCGTTGAGGGTATCCGCCACGCGCTCCACGTCGCCAAGTGGGCGGGCGCGCCGGTGGTCCTGGTCGTGCCGGGCGTGGTTACCGCAGACGACTCCTACGAGGCCGTGTACGACCTATCCCAGAAGAGCGTCCGTGAACTGATCCCGACGGCCGAGGAACTCGGCGTTACGCTGGCTGTCGAGAACGTGTGGAACAAGTTCCTGCTCAGCCCAATGGAGATGCGCGACTTCATCGACAGCTTCGACCACCAACTCGTGCAGGCGTACTTCGATGTCGGCAACATCCTGCTTTACGGGTTCCCGCATCATTACGTCGAGACGCTTGGCAAGCGCATCAAGAAGGTCCACATCAAGGACTTCAATGTCGGTCAGAAGCAGTTCGTGCCGGTACTGTCTGGCGATGTCGACTTCCCGCGCTTCATCAACGCGTTGAAGGGCCTTGGCTACGCCGACTACCTGACAGCCGAGCTGCCGCCCTACCCGCAGTACCCAGAGCAACTGGTTTACGATACGGCGGCGCATCTGGGCCAGATCATCGGCTCTTGAGCTTCGTGGCGTGAGAACGAATAAGAGGGGCTCCCGAATGGGAGCCCCTCTTCGATTCTATGTGTCTGTCGGGGCCGGCCTAGTCGATGCAGAGCCGTTCCTTCCAATGCTTGCAGATGACTTCTGTCTTCTCCGCGGACACGCCGGTGTAGCTCTCGACGTTGCGCACCAGTTCCTTCTGCTTGTCAGTGAACTGGGCGATGTACGGCTGCAACTCCTCGTTCTCGAAGAAGCACTCCGCGAACAGCCTTCCTGACTTCTGCGCCTCGAGCGTCACCACGCGTGAGGCCTCGTGCGCGTCCGGGTGACCGTAGGCCGCGAGGAGGATGTACGCGGGCTCCGCGGCGCTCATGCCCTGGCTGAGGTCAAACACGGTCTTCATCTGATCCGCGTCGGTGATGATGCGGCTCATCAGCCGGTTCGCGCGCACGGTCGTCGCCACGAGGGCGACGACGACCTCTGTCATGAAACGCTGCGACGCGGAGTTGGATAGGTCGCGCTGGTGTTCGCTGATCTGGTCCATGTAGACCGTGATCATGCGCGGCATGAAGGCCTTCCAGAAGCTCTTCATGTTCTCGAAATTCCAAGGGTTGCGCTTGTGGGGCATGGTCGAGGAGCCGACCTGATCGGCTGTAAACTCCTCGGCGACCTCGGAGATCTCCGTGCGCTGAAGGTTGCGCATGTCATCGCCCAAGTTGCCCAACACGCCGAGCGTCGACACCAACGCGTGCATGAAATCGGTGACCGGTTCCGCCTCCGCGATTTGGGTGGAGGAGATCGACGGCTCCAGGTCGAGTTCCGCCAGCACCTCGCGCTCGAACTCAATCGGGTCGTCGAAGAAGAGCGCCTGCGCGTTGTGCGCGCCCGTGCCTCCGCTGATCTTCCCGCGAAGCCCCGCGGCCGCCGAGCGTATCGCCTCGATGCGGCCGCCGAGTCGGCTGACGTATGATGCAATTGCGAAACCGAATGTGATGGGCACTGCGTGTTGTCCGTGCGTGCGGCCCATCTGCAGCGTGTCTTTTTCGCGCAACGCGAGTTCGATGAACGTTGTCTCCAGCTCAAGCAGCGCGGGAATGACGGCTTCCTCGGCGGCTCCCTTGAACCGCATCGCCATCGCCGTGTCTTTGACATCGAAGCTCGTTAGGCAGAGGTGGATGTACGGCTTCGCCTCGTCGCTGATTTCGTTGCGCAGGCAGTTCACGAGCGCGCGCGTGGAGTGGTGGATGCGGTGATCCTCCGCGACGACATCCTCGAGATTGACGCGGCCAATCGCGTCCGTGACCTCGTCTGCGATGGCTTGGCTGCAGACGCCTCGGCGGGCGAGGACGCGAACGACGGCGGCTTCGATCTCGAGTTCAGCGGTCAGACGGGCGCGCTCGGTGACGTACGGCCCGAGCATGGCAACGAGTTTCTCGTTGTTGGCGTAGTAGCGGTAATCAAGCGGCGATACGCAATCAAACATCTCCATATCGGTCGTCCCTTCCTGTCCAATGCATTTGGGCTCTATGCTTGGTCTTTGGAGCGAGTGACCTCAACTTCGGTGTAATCGATTAGGCCGCCGAGGGGGACGCTTTGCTTGCGCGCGCGCACCGTCACCTCGTCGATCTCGAACTCGCTGAGAATCGCGCGGGCGATGTTGAGCGCGAGCGCTTCCAGCAGATTGAAGCCACGGCGCTGGATGTTGGCGATGAGATCGTAGACGGCCTTGTAGTCGGCGGTGTGATGCAAGTCATCGGTCTCTCCCGCCTTGGTGAGATCCAGGAGCATCTCGACATCGTAGGAGAACTGGCCGCCGAGGTCCCGCTCCGCGGCATCAACGCCGTGGTGGCCGTAGAAGCGCATGTTCTTGAGGATGATGCGGTCATGCATGTCAGTCAATTCGCTCGCTCTCAGTGATGATCACCGGCACGCGGACATCGTGCGCGGCCGACGGAACGTCCGGCAGGATCTGCATGCTGAACGCGACCGCGATCCGCCCGGTACCCGGTCCGAGGGTCGTCTGCAGTCGGTCGTAATAACCGCCACCATATCCCATGCGGTCGCGTTCTTGGTTAAAGGCAACGCCGGGGATCAGCACGAAATCAATCTCCGTGATCTCGACGATAGGGCAGCGGGACGGATCGGGCTCGGGGATATCCCACAGACCGGCCCTCAGGTCGTCCGGCAGTGACGCGACTTCTCGCAACTCAAGCGCCTTGGTGTCGGGATTCACGCGTGGGAGCACGAGCCGTTTGCCCCTGTCAAGCGCCGCGCCGAGCAGGTCGGAGGTATCGACTTCAGTGCCGAAACTGGCAAAGAGCAGCACGCACCGAGCGCGCTCGAACTCGGGCGATTGGTTCACGCGGGCGCAGATCGCCCGACTGCTTGCGGCTCGGACATCCGCGGGCAGAGCATCGCGGCTAGCGATGGTGCTCTTGCGGAGCGCGCGTTTGGCATCGGCTATGGGGTCCACGAGATTCGCGTCACTCATTCGTTGCCGTCCGCCCAGTCGCGGAGTTTCTGCCACCAGGTGCGGTCATCGACATCGCGGCCGTGACCGGGAGCGCCATCCTTGGCGCGAGCTGTGAATCCCAGCGAATCCACCCAAGTGGGCAGCGCGACCCTCATCCGGTACCGGAAGACCTTGAGCTGAAGCGGTTCAAGCTGCAGGTAGACGTCTTGGCTTCGAGCCTTGATGGCTTCCTTGCTGAATGTGAAGTGCGGATGGTACTCGCGCTCGACGAAGGGATCATCGCGCGAGATCGTGAGCACGTGTTCGGATATGGGCGGTGTTGTCAGCGTGAGCGTGATGTTGCGGGTGACGTAGGAGTTGTTCCATAGCACGAGGACGGTCTCGCGTCCACGAACGAAGGGAAGGGCCACGATGGCTTCGCCGAGAGTGCCTGGGATCTCCTTGCTCGTCCAGCTTCGCATGATCGGCGCTGCCCCGGTAAGCTCCCTACTCAACTCGCGCACGGCCCACCCCGACGGCGATACCTCGCCATCTTCCCGTTCAAGCCCAATCTCGGTGGCTGACTGGGTCTGGGAAAACGTGGCGCCCGTCGCGCCCGCATATGCCGCGAGCACCATCGCGCGCGAGAGCTTCAGCCCGTCGACGCGCTCATCGACGCTGGCGGGGCCGCCGACGCCGGAGGTCAGGATGGGGACCCGGACTTGGTGGGTAGCCAACAGGGCCTCGACCTCGCCATGGCTCTGCGCGAGATCGAGACCGGCCCAGAATGGGCTCGGCGATCTCAGGTTCTTCCCGCCGAGTGATTCGCCCAACACGCCGCCCGGGGGAAGGGGGCGCGCGCTGAGGGCCAACGCGTTGAAATGGTCTCCCATTCGCAGACCAAGGCACGTGTCGAGCAGCACTCGCTCGGCAGAATCAGCATCAGCCGCCGCGGAATCGAACATCGGCGACACGATGGCCGCCGACATATCTTCAGCGCCAATGGCGGATCTGAGAAGCTTGCAGGCGTCGACGAGTCTGGTCGCCTCCGCCGCGATGTCAGCGCCGGCGAAGGGTCGGTCAGGCCGCCAGGCGGGACCGTAGAGCCCGATCTTCCCGGCGAGACCGGCGACGACCTCACGCAGCACCGGCTCCGGGGGGAGTCCGTCAAAGTGCAGAGCAGGGATCGCTGTGGTCTCGGACAGTCGCGGCTCGACTTGGGCGAGGATTTCCTCGGCGGTCGTCTCCGGGCCTGCCGAGACGACCATCTCGCGGAGTTGCCAAGGCCCTGGCGGGCGGCTGCCAGGCGTCGGCGAAACGCCGAAGGCGGGGTAACCGCGTGTGGCGGTGATATGCACCGGAATGGAGGCGTTCTCATCGTCGATCGATATGATGACACGGCCCCAATACGAGCCGGGCAAGAGCGCCTGAACGCGAAGCGCTGCCTTCATCAGGCCCTTCTTTGTGATGGGGAAGCTGCGTGAATCGAAGGCAAGGGCTTCCGGGACGTCGCCGTTGATGTCGAGGGTGCGCTTGGCGTCCCCGGGGGAGTCCACGAGCACCATGATCGGAGCATACGTGCCGAGAGCGCACGTTGCCTCATGCATGTACGAAACGCGGACGCCCTTGACCTCGGCCTGGAGTTCGACGGCGTTGCCCAGCGCGCGCTCGGTGGCGTCAAGATTGCCCTCGGGCTCCCAGCCTGGCGGGAGCGCGCTGGTGGTCTCAGGGGCGGAGGCGGGGGGCGGGGCGGGGTCGCCAAAGATCGCGACGCTCTTGAGCGTGAGGACGCCCCCAGAGCGCGCGCCCAGGTGCAGTGAGAGCGCTTGTCCCGTCGCGGGGGGGGCAATGTGCGCCGCCAGGTTCTGCTGCTTGTTGCCCGTGATCGTCGCGGCCCAAACGGGTGTTCCGGTGGGCGCCTCACCGACCGGTGTGAGGTATGCCTCGAAGTTACTCCCGCCCTTGGATGACAGCGAGACGCGAATAGCCAGCATGCCGGTCGATGTTTCAGCGGGAAGCGGCGCGGAGATCCCGGCGAAGCCTCCGCCAGGGGTCAGCACGACCGACGGGGCAGCTCCCGCATCGCCCCAGACCACGGAACCGGCGCCCTCGACCGTCGCGACCCAGCCATTGGCTCCGGGTGTCAGCGGCAGGTCGACTGGCGCAGGTTGGGCCGTCGCCGCGATACATGATGTCAATGCGATGATGGTGCTGATGAGCAGCTTCGTTCCCACTGTTACTCTCCGTGAACGGGGCGCGGGCCGGTGCTATCAGGCCCTCGATCCGGTTCTCCTGATGATGCGCGGAATCCTCTGGGGCGACGCGCGCTAAGCGATCCCAGGTTGTTAGACACCTGGGCAAGGCGTTGGGTAGCATCGCCGAGCGGGATATGCTAGGAGTCGATCACGGACGTTAGGGTCGCGATCGCGTCGTCGCAGAGCGCTTGGGCGTCCGCAATCGTGTCTTTCTCGGCGATGACGCGTATGACCGGCTCCGTGTTGCTGGGGCGGATGTGGAGCCAGCTTCGGTCGTTAGGCCAGATGACCTTCACGCCTTCAGTGGGGTCGAGTTCCTGGTCTGCGTACTGACGGCGAGCTGCCGCAAGTGCCTGCTGAATGCGCGCGGAGGGACACTCGATCTTGGTCTTGTGCATGGCGCTTGGTTGGAAGTGCTTAGTCCAGGCGGCGATGGTGCCATGCTGCGCAAGTCCCTCGAGGATTAGGCCCATGCCGATCATGCTGTCGCGGCACGGATGCATGTCCGGATAGATGACGCCACCATTGCCCTCGCCGCCGATAGTGGCCTCTTCGCGTAGCATGGTCTCGACGACGTTGATCTCTCCGACCTTGGCTCGAATGACATGCGTACCGTGCCGCTGGGCGATCTCGTCGATCATCCGGCTGCTCGAGACATTGGTGACGAGGGGGCCCCCCTGCCGGGAGGCAACCACGTCGCACGCAAACGCGAGGGTGAACTCCTCGCCGATGGCCTGGCCGCGCTCGGAAACGACGGCGAGTCGGTCCGCGTCGGCGTCCTGCGCGAATCCCACGTCGGCTTGATGGTCCCGCACCGCCTGACAGAGGTCACCGAGATTGGCGGGGATCGGTTCTGGGTCGTGTGGGAACTGGCCGTCGGGCGTATCGTGGATCATGACGACGTCGCAGCCCATCTCGGTCAGGAGGCGTTCCGTCATCACTGACCCGGCGCCGTTACATGCGTCGACGACGACCTTGGGGTGGCGGCGGCGGATAACTTCAACGTCGATGCGGCTGAGCA